>JACRIP010000040.1 GCA_016220045.1 Planctomycetota bacterium | reverse complement strand
CGACCTCCTCGCCGCCGATCCGCCCCCCGCCTCCCCCGCCCTCGCCTCCGGCGATGCCCTGAGCGGCGGCGACCCCCGCGTGATGATCGACGCCGCCCACCGCATCCGCATCGGCGAATTCGAGGGCTGCGACCTCGCCTCCGCCGAGACCGGCGAAACCTACGACCTCGTCGTCGTCGGCGGCGGCGTCTCCGGCCTCGCCGCCGCCCACTTCTTCCGCCTCGCCGCCCCCTCCCGCGCCGCCGGGCCCGCCCCCACCGTCCTCGTCCTCGACGGCCACTCCGAGCCCGGCGGCAACGCCCGCGGCGAACTCTTCGACATCGACGGCCGCCGCGGCACCGCCCCCACCGGCAGCGCCTACGTCGAAGGCCTGAGTCAGGACGAATTCGGCGAACTCGCCCGCGGCCTCGACGTGGACGAAGACCTCATGACC
Source organism: Planctomycetota bacterium (assembly GCA_016220045.1). Classification (GTDB taxonomy): domain Bacteria; phylum Planctomycetota; class MHYJ01; order WSZJ01; family JACPWG01; genus JACRIP01. Next base: position 9,392 of record JACRIP010000040.1, on the reverse strand, counting down.
ATGCCCGGCCCCGACGACGTCTGGTTCTTCGACCCGCCCGCGGCCGGCCGCGCACCCTCCTGGCTCGTCTCCCCCTGGGGCCGCCCCGCCGCCGACCTCCCCCTCCCCGCCGCCGACGCCGCCGAACTCGCCGCCTGGACGCGCGAGGTGACCACCTTCTGGAAGTCACCGCTCGCCCGCCGCGAGGCCGCCCTGGAACGTGTGACCTACAAACAATACCTCACGCAAGAAAAACGCTGGACCGGGCCGGCGCTCGCCTGGGCCGACTGCCACTCGGCCGACGTCTTCGGCGTCACCGCCGAGGCGGTCTCGGCGCGCGCCGCCTTCTACTTTCTGGGGGGCGAGGGCGAGCAGCACAGCATCCGCTCCCTCCCCGGCGGCAACGGCGCCTTCTCGCGCCTGCTCGTCCGCGCGCTCGTCCCCGACGCGATCGCCGCCCGCGCGCCCCTCGGCGTGGCCGCCGCGCCGATCGACCGCGCCCGCCTCGACGTCGCCGGCGCCCCCGCGCGCATCCGCCTCGACGCGCTCGTCGTCCGCGTCCAGCACGACGGCCCGCCCGACGCCGCCGAGCAGGTCAGCGTCCATTACCTGCACGGCGGCACGCTCCACCGCGTGCGCGCCCGCGCCGTCGTGGTCGCCTGCGGCGCCTATACCGCCCGCCGCATCTGCCCCGACCTCTCCGAAGAGCGCGTCGCCGAACTCCGGCGTTTCCAGTATGCCGCCTACCTGGTCGCCAACGTCGCCGTGCGCCACTCGCGCATGCTCGACGCCGCCGGCATCGGCTACACCGGGTACGCCGCCGGCGGCTTCGGCACCTCCTTCACGGTGGGCGACCGCCCGGGGATGAAGCCCGCCGCCCGCCCCGCCCCCTCCCGCCCCAACGTGATCACGCTCTACGCCCCGCGTCGCTATTCGGGAATGACCGGAGACGAGCAGGGCAAGGCCGGTCGCACCGAGCTCTACACCACCCCCTTCGCGGTCTACGAAAAACAGGTGCTCGACGACCTCGCGCGCCTGCTCGGGCCCTGGGGCTTCGACCCGGCGCGCGACGTCGCCGGCATCACGCTCTACCGCTGGGGCCACGCCATGGTCATCCCCTACCCCGGCTTCTCCCATCCGGTCAACGGGGAGGGCGACCCGCCCTGCGCCACGGCCACCCGCCCCCTCGGCCGCATCGCCTTCGCCCACACCGACCGCGGCGGCATGCCCTACATCGAGTCCTCGGTCGCGCACGCGCGCGCCGCCGTGGACGAGCTGCTCCGGGTCGTAAAATGACCGCCCCCCGCGACCGCCGCCCCCGGGCCGCCGCCTTCGACCGCGTCCTCGACGCCCTCGCCGGCCGCTATCCGCCCACCATGCTCGGGGCCTTCGCCGGCCGCCTCCCCGCCTTCCAGATCCTCATCGGCACCATCCTCTCCGCGCGCTCGCGCGACGAGGCCACGGATAAGGTATGCTCCGTACTATTCAAGCAGTACCCGACCCCCGCCCGCCTCGCCGCCGCCCGCCCCGCCGACCTCATTCCCCTCCTGCGGCCGATCGGGTTCTACCGGCAAAAGGCGAGCTTCATCACCGAGACGGCGCGCCTGCTGCTCGCGCGCCACGGCGGGGAAGTCCCGCGCACGCTTGACGAACTGACGGCGTTGCCCGGCGTCGGGCGCAAGGTGGCGAATTGCGTCCTGGTCTACGCCTTCGGCGTGCCGGCGATTCCGGTGGACACGCACGTGCACCGGATCGCGAACCGGCTGGGCTGGGTGCGGACGCGGACGCCGGAGGAGACCGAGCGCGCGCTGGCGGCGCGGCTGCCGCGGCGCCACTGGCTGACGATCACCGACCTGCTGGTGGGTCATGGAAAGGCCGTATGCCGGCCGCTCGGCCCGCGCTGCGGCGAATGCCCGGTGGCGCGGTGGTGCGCCCACGGGCGGGCGCGGCGGCCGGCGCCGGCCTGAGTCGGGGCGCGGCGGCGGCGGCGGAAACTACGTAACGGCGGAATCCCTGGCCGGCCGCCCGGTGGACGCGGAGCGGCCGGATTTTCCTTGGTGCCGCGGCCGGCGCTTGGTATGCTGTCGCCCGGTAGCGAATGTTTATGCGCTATCGGGTTTGACCGAACGAACGAACGGACGAACGGACGAATGATCGGAGGAGGCGCCATGCGCGTCTTGCGAGTGGGAACGGGGTTGCTGGCGCTGGCGCTGGGTGCGTCGGGGCTGGGGGCCGACACGATCGTGCTGAACGACGGGCGGTCGCTCTCCGGCGAGATCCAGGACCAGACCAAGGAGTCGGTGCGGCTCAAGACGACCAAGGGGATCTCGGTCAGTTTCAAGATGGCGGACGTGAAGTCGGTGGAGCGCGGCGCGGCGGGTGCGGCCGCGGGGAAGCCGGGGCCGGCGGGATCGCCGGGGTCGGCGCCTGCGACCATCCCGGACCCGGTGGCGGCGCGCTTTGCGCCCTGCGGGACGGCGGCGCTCGACGGGGCGCGCGCCGAGTCGCTGCGGCTGCTGCGCGACTTCGAAAAGGCCACGGCCGCACTGGCGGCGAGCCCGGCGGGCCAGGCGCGCGTCAGGGCGGACTCGGTACGCGCGCGCGCGCGGACCCTCGAGAAGCAGGTCGCCGACTCCGGTGCCCGGAGAGAGGAACTGGCGGCACGCTACGAGGCGCAGTCGCCGGGGTGCACCGGCGGCGCCTACGGCTGAGGCGCCCCTAAGGCCGTGGTCGCGGCCCAGAAGAGCTACCAGAGCGCTCTGGCGGAGTTCGACGCCTCGGTGGCGCAGAAACAGACCGAGCTGGCGGAGGTGCAGGCGGCGGTGCAGGAAGCCGAGGCGAACCTGAAGGAACGGGAGGATCCGGAGAACCCGCTGGTCAAGGGGGAGGCGCAGGCGAAGGCGGCGTACCTGGCCTCGCTGCCCGCGCTCTATTCCGCCGAACGGGCTGCGGCGGTCAGCGCCCCGCCCGCGCCGCACGATCCGAACGGCGCGCGCGCGGACTACGTGAAAGGCCGCCGCGTGAAGCTGGACGTGCGCATCATCTCGGTAAAGGAGAAGAGCGGCGGCAACCAGGTGAAGTTCGCGCGCGGGCCGGGGACCGACCCGGCGGGCTGGAAGGACGAGGCCTACGGCGTGGTGGAACCGGGCCTGGATCTGAAGCCGGGTACGGTAATGTCCCTGGAGACCGTCCTGACGCCCGGGCAGGAGCCGCCCTGGCGCATTCTCGGGGCGACGGAGCGCAAGTAGGCGCGTGGACGGGCGACGGACCGGCAGCTCGGTCCTCGCTCCCCGCTCGTGGAACGACCGGCGCGGCGGCGACGTGGGCAGACGTCGCCGCCGCGCTGCATTTCGGGGCGGTTCGCCGTCCGCGCCGGGGCATGGGCCGTCGGTCGGCGATTGCGGTTGCCCGGCTCCCGCCGCCGCGGTAGAATCGGCGCGCCGTGGGCCGCGGCGGGCGGGGAGGGATGCCGGCCGACCGACGAGCGCCACCGCACGGGAGCAGCATGAGTCGACGACCCCGCGACAACCCCCGCACCAACGTGAACTACCATGACCGCGTCGCGCCGGTCTACGACGCGCAGTTCGAGGGCGATCGCTATTGGGAGCTGCTCGACGAGATCACGTGGCAGACGATCAAGGCGCTGCTCCCCTCCGACCTCGCCTGCCGCATCCTGGACGCGGGCGGCGGGACCGGCCGCTGGGGGCTGCGCCTCGCGCGCTCCGGCTACGGCGTCACCATCTCCGACCTGTCGCCCGGCATGCTCGACGTCGCGCGCGAGAAGGCGGCCGCGTTGCGCCTCAGCCGCGCGCCGGAGTTCGTGCAGTCCGACATCGCCGACCTCAAGGAACTCCCCGATGGCGCGTTCGGCCTCGCCCTGGCCCTCGGGGACCCGATCTCCTTCTGCTCCTCCCCCGAGGGCGCGGCCCGCGCGCTATATCGCTGCCTCGCCCCCGGCGGCGTCGTGCTCGCCACCGTCGACAGCAAGTGGGCGGGACTCCACTTCTACCTGGAACGCGGCGCCGTCCTTGAGCTCGAGACCTTCCTCAAGACCGGCATGAGCGACTGGCAGGCGAAGGATCCCGGGGAGCGCTTCCCGTCGCGCCACTTCGCGCCGGAGGAAATCTCGCGCATCTTTGCGGCCGCGGGATTCGAGATCCAGGCGTTGCGCGGCAAGCCGGTGCTGCCGCTGCGGCGCTTCCGGCGCGTGCTGGAGGATCCGGGGGCCTTCGACAGGCTGCTGCGACTGGAGCTCAAGCTGCGCCACGAGCCGACGCTGATCGGGAATGCCCCGCACCTCGAGATCGTGGGGAGAAAAGCCCGTGGCTGACCCGGACCGCGGGGCCGGGGGCGGCGGCGGCGGAACGGGCATGTCGTTGCGGCGGGACGACGCGCCCCCGCTCGACGCCCCCGCCGCCGCGTCGCCCGCCACCGCGCCCGTCGCGCCCTCACCGTCCCCCTCCCCCGCCGCAGCGTCGCCCGCCACGGCGCCCGTCGCACCCGCACCGTCCCCCTCCCCCGCCGCAGCGGGGGAGGGTCGGGGAGAGGGTAGGTCCGCACCACCCACGCCCACCGCACCCGCGCCCTCCCCCTCCCCCGGTCCGCGCCACCTCGGCGACTTCACCCTCGTGCGCGAGGTCGGGCGCGGGTCCATGGGCATCGTCTACGAAGCGGTGCAGCGCTCCATCAACCGCCGCGTCGCGCTCAAGATGCTGCCTCCGGGACTCGCCGGAGATCCCGGCTTCCGCTCGCGCTTCGTGCGCGAAGCCGAGTCCCTGGGGCGGCTGGAGCACCCCGGCATCGTCTCGGTCTACGGCTCGGGCGCGGCCGAGGATTGCCCCTACTACGCGATGGAGTTCATCGAGGGGCGGTCGCTCGACGACGTCATGAAGAAGGAGAAGGTGACCTTCGCGCGCGCGGCGTGGCTGGCGCTGCAGGTGGCGGAAGGGCTGGACCACGCGCACGCGCACGGCATCGTGCACCGCGACATCAAGCCCTCGAACCTGCTCCTGGTGCGCGCCGTCGAGGCGCCGCGGCCGGGCGACGAGCTTTCGTCCGGCCGGCGCGGCGCGACCAACGTCGCGAGCTGGCGCCCCGGGCGCAGCGGCTTCCTGCCGACGCACGATCCCGAGGACTTCGCCGAGCGCCTGAAGATCACCGACTTCGGGCTCGCGCTCGCCGGCGAAGAGAGCCGGATGACGCACTCGGGGGTGATCGTGGGCACGCCCGCCTACATGTCGCCGGAGCAGGCAGCGGGCCGGAGCGTGCGCATCGACGGGCGGACCGACCTCTACTCGCTCGGGGTGATCCTGTATGAGATCCTGGCGGGGCGGCTGCCCTTCGATGCGCAGGACGCCTCGGTCCTGATCCTGAAGATCCGGGAGCTGGACCCGACCTCGCCGCGGGAGATCAACCGGCTGGTGCCGCCCGACCTCGAGACGATCGTGATGAAGTGCCTGGAGAAGCATCCGCACCGGCGCTACGCGACGGGGGCGGAGCTGGCGGACGATCTGCGGCGTTTCCTGGAGGGGGAGCCGATCCTGGCGCGGCCGCTGGGGGCCGGGGAGCGGACGTGGCGCTGGCTGCGCAAGCACCGGGCGTGGGCGGCGGCGCTGGGCTCGAGCGCGCTCCTCTTCGCGGTCTTCGGCAGCTACCTGGCGAACGAGCGGGTGACGCGGCGCCGCGAGATCCGCGAGGCGATGGCCAGCGCCGCGGCGAGCCAGCGGGGCGGGCGCTACGGCGAGGCGGCGCGCCTCTACAATCGGGTGATCGGGCTGGACCCGACGCATCACGAGGCGGTGATCCGGGCGCGCGAATGCGAGATGTGGGAGCTGGCGACCGACGCGGGTTCGCGGGCCGGGATCATCGCGCAGCGGGCGCTGCCGCTGCGCGCGCAGGGGCAGCTCCTGGCGAGCGCCGGGGCGAGCCTGGCGCGGGTGGTGCGGCAGTCGGTCGCGGGCGCGGCCGGGCGGCTGGCGGCCGGCGACGCGGCGGGCGGGATCGAGGCCCAGCGCACGGCCCGCGGCCCGGAGTTCGACGCGGCGCTGGTCGAGGCGCACGAGCTGCTGAACCAGGTGAGCACGCCGGACGCGGCGGCGCTGGCGGCGCAGATGGAGGGCTGGCAGTCGGCGGGGGCGGCGCCGCTCGCGGAGGTGGCGGACTCGGCGCGCGCCGCCTTCGAGAGTTCGCAGCGCGCGCACACGGCGGTGCTGGCGCTGATGCCCGACGATCCGCCGGTGCGGCGTGCGCTGGCGGAAACCTACGCGGCGCTCTGGCTGATGGCGGACGCGGAGGGGGAGGGACGGGGGAACGCCTCGTACCGCGAGCTGGCGCGGGCTTTCGACGCGGGCGGCGCGCTGACGGGCGCGCTCGAAGGGCGGGGCGCGCTCGGCGTGGAATCGACGCCGGCGGGCGCGCGGGTCGGGCTGGCGCCGCTCGCGGCGGAGGCGGGGAGCGGCCGGTTGTCGCCCGGTCCGGAGGAGGAGAAGGGGGCGACGCCGGTCGCGCTGCTGGAGCTGCCGCGCGGGCGCTGGCGCGTCACGCTGCGGGCGGCGGGCTGCGCGGACCTGGTGGAAACGGTGGTGAATCGCGGAGGGGAGAGCCTGCGGCTGGCGCCACGACTGCTGCGCGCGGATCAGGTGCCTGCCGGATTCGTCTACGTGCCGGCGGGGAGCTGCGTCGCGGGGTCGGCCGGCTGGCGCGGCGCCTCGGCGCGGCTGCTGCGGCGCGCCGAGGTGTCGGGCTTCTTCATCGGCGTGCGCGAAGTCTCGGCCGGCGAGTACGGGGAATTCCTGAAGGCGCTCGGCGCGCGGGACACGGCGGCGGCGGCGCGCTGGGCGCCGCTCCCGGCGGCGGGCGCGCCGGTCGACGACGCGGCGCCGGTGACCGGCGTGAGCGCCGAGGCGGCGGACGCGTACTGCCGGTGGCGCAGCACGGCGGCGGGCGGGACGGTGCGGCTGCCGACCGTCGACGAGTGGGACACGGCGGCGCGGGGCGGCGACGGGCGGCGCTCCGCGTGGGGGGACGCGGCGCCCGGCGGCGGCGCGGCGGACGAGAGTCCGTACGGCGCGCTCGACCTCTTCGGCGGCGTCGCGGAATGGACCGCCTCGACGGCGGGCGAGGGGATGCGCTCGGTGCGCGGCGGCGCGGCGGGGGAGGCCGACGCTCGGGGCGCGCGGCGGGCGGACGAACGCGACCCGGCGATCGGGTTCCGCGTGGTGATGGAGCTTCCGCGCTAACGGGGTTTGGACGTTTGGTGGTTTGGCGGTTTGGAACTTCGTGAGAAGAGCCTCCGCCGTCTCCCTCCTCCCACCGCACACCCCAAGAACCTCCAAACGCCTAAACCCCCAAACCCGCGTGCTCCCACCGCACACCCCAAGAACCTCCAAACCTCCAAACGTCTAAACTCCCAAACTTTCGTCCCCGACGAGCACCTCGCCCCCGGTCTCGGTACAGACGACGTCGTTCTCCCAGCGCACGCCGAATTTGCCCGGGAGGTAGATGCCGGGCTCGATGGTGAAGGTCATGCCCGCTTGGAGCGGGAGGGCATTGCCCTTGACCATGTAGGGGTCTTCGTGGAGGTCGAGGCCGATGCCGTGGCCGGTGCGGTGGATAAAGTACTTGCCGTAGCCGGCGTCCGCGATGAACGCGCGGGCGGCGGCGTCGATCGCTTCGCAGGACACGCCGGGGCGGACAGCACCGAGCGCCGCATCGTGGGCGCCGCGAACGATGGCCCGGACCTTCTCGAACTCGCGGTTGGGCTTGCCGACGCAGAAGGTGCGCGTGATGTCCGACTGGTAGCCGCGGAAGGCCGCGCCGTAGTCGCAGAGCACGACGCTCGACCGCGGGAGCTTGCGCGCGCCGCCGAGGGCGTGCGGCACCGCCGAGGTCGGTCCGAACTGCGCCAGCACCCATGGCTCCTCAAGTCCGCGCGCGGCGAGCGCCGCGGTGACGAGCGCGCCGAACTCCGCCTCGCGCAGGCCCGGGCGGAGCTTGCGCGCGACGGCGCGCAGCGCGTCGTGGGTCAGGCGGATGGCGGCCTTCATGTGCGCGAGCTCCGCCGGCTCCTTCTTCATGCGACAGGCGGCGAGGACCCGCGCCGCCGAGGAGAAGCCGGCGAAGCCGAAGACATGGCGCAGGCCGACCACCGTCCGGAACTCGGTGGTCTCCTCCAGGCCGAGGGTTTCGGCGTGGAGGCCGCGCTCGGAAAGGAAGGCGTGGACCAGCGGGTAGGGGTCCTGGGTCTCCTCCCAGGTGCGCAGGTCGGCGGCAAGGTTGTTGCCTGACATGCGGTCGCGCTCGAAGGCCGGGCAGACGATGGCCGGCGCGCCTTTGGCGGTGACGACGAGGGCGATCAGGCGTTCGCTGCGGTGAAGCGCGAGGCCGGTGAGCCAGCGAAACGAAGTACAGGGAGTCAGGAGCACCGCGTCGAGGCCGGCGCGGATCATCTCCTGCTGCAGGCGCGCGAGGCGGCGCCGATAGTCGGCGGCAGTGAGCGGGGGCGGGAGCTTGGTGACGGGTGACTTGGCTTGCGGTTTCACGCGGGTTCTCCTCTCGCGTCCGGTCCGTGGCCTGCCGGCGGCGTCAACTCCGCGGCGATGATGCGGTCGAGGTCGGCCGGCGTCACGCCCGTGTAGCAGCGCTGGTCCGGAGTCACGGCCACCACCGGACCGACTTCGCACAGGTCGAGGCAGCCCGAGCGCGTCACCCGCACCTGCCGGGACAGCCCGTTCTCCTTCACGCAGGCCTTGAGCCGCTCCAGGAGGGCCGCGGACCCGCGCAGGCCGCAGGCCGCGCGTCCGGGCTCGCGCTCGTTGGTGCAGACCAGGATCAGTTTCGCGTACGGACAGGGTCGTGTGTCCATGCGGTCAAAGCCCTACCAGGGGCTGGGATGGTCCGGGTCGATCCGCTCCGCCCGCTCCGGGGCGGCGAAGAGTTCCGTGCGATCGCCCGCCCCGAGCTGGATCGCCCAGTCCCCGTGCGCGTTCTTGAGGACCGAGCCCCAGAGGCGGCGCCGTTTCGTGTCCGTGAACTTCTCCCAGAAGACCCAGCCGAACCACGCCGCGCCCTCCCGGATCAGGAAGGCGGGCACGCGGCGGTCGCCCGGCACCTCCAGGTCGGCGACGCACGTCGGGCGAAAACCTGATGCGGCCAGGCGCGCGCGGAAGAGCGGCGTCAGATCGCGGCCGTCCAGGGTCAGCTCGTGGCGCGCGCGCTTTACGTCGCGGCCGGCGATGATCGTGTCAAGCGCACGGCAGAGATCCGCATCGTCAGTGGGCATAGGGCCACGAAGACGGGGAAAAGGGCCACGAAGCGACGACGAAACCACGAAGGGCCACGAAGGACCACGAAGACGACGACGGGAACACGAAGGGCCACGAAGACGAGGCCCACGAAGGGCCACGAAGACGGGG
>JACRIP010000270.1 GCA_016220045.1 Planctomycetota bacterium | reverse complement strand
TCACGACGCCCGACGCGCGCATCAAGCTCAAGCGCCTGTACCCCAAGATTCAAAGTTGACAGGACACTAGGTGCATCGCGGCAGGTGCGGGTCGCCACGGCGCACCGGCCGACGGGGGCCGTGGCTAGTGGGCCTTCAAGCATGAAACTGTGGGTTGCACGCACTCTTAGGAGCGGGCCTTGTGCCCGCCCCGCATGCAGAGGAGTGTGGCCCGTCAGGGCGACCACGAGGGTCGCCCCTACCCCCGGCCGAGCCTCTCTGCGCAATGCGCCGGCGTCGCCATGGCGAGAAGGGTCGGTGTCCAGCAAGAAGTCGTGGGTAACGATCAGCCCCTACCCCGGCACCGCCAGCACCCGCTTCAGCAAGGCCAGCGTCCGCTCCGGCGTCGCCGCGTCCCGCTTCCCCAGCACCACGTTCACCTGCTGAGCATCCACGATCCGCACCAGACCCGGATGCCGCTTCTTCAGCGCCTCCACCTTCCCCCGGTTCGCGTAGCGCCCCACCACCGCCCCGTCCCCCTGCGCCAGACTCGCCAGCTCCCACGCCTCCGCCAGCACCCGCACCTCCGTCATCTCCAGTAAGCGCCTGACGGGGGCGGGCGCCGGCCCATACCGGTCCGCCAGCTCCGCCCCGATCGCCGCCACGTCCTCCGGCGACGCCGCGCGACACAGCTTCCGATAGATCTCCACCCGCTGCCGCTCCGTCGGCGCGTAGGATTCGGGCACCCGCGCCTCCAGCTTCAGATCCACCCGCGTCTCCAGCTCGCGCGGGACCGGCTGCTTTTTCGCCTTCTTCACCGCCGAGTCGAGCAGCTTGCAGTACAGGTCATACCCGACCGCCGCGATGTGCCCGCTCTGCTCCTTCCCCAGCAGGTTCCCCGCCCCCCGGATCTCCAGGTCCCGCATCGCGATCTTGAAGCCCGCCCCCAGCTCGTTGAACTCCTCCAGCGCCTTCAGCCGCTTCGCCGCGTCCGGCGTCACCGGCCGGTCCGGCGGCAGCAGGAAATAGGCGTACGCCTGATGCGTGTACCGGCCGACCCGCCCCCGCAACTGGTGCAGGTCCGCCAGCCCGAAATGGTCCGCCTCGTCCACGAACAGCGTGTTCACGCTCGGAATGTCCAGGCCCGATTCGATGATCGTCGTCGTCACCAGCACGTCCGAGCGCCGCTCCAGGAAATCCCGCATGCGTTGCGCCAGCAGATGCTCGTCCATCTGCCCGTGCACCACGGAAAACCGCGCCTCCGGCACCAGCGCCCGCAGCCCGCTCTCCACCTCCTCGATGTCGTAGACCCGGTTGTGCACGAAATACACCTGCCCGTCCCGCTGCAGTTCGCGCAGCACCGCGCCGCGGATCTGTCCCTTGTCGTAGCGGCAGACCCGCGTCGCCACCGCCCGCCGGTCGGCCGGCGGCGTGTTGAGCGTCGAAATGTCGCGGATGCCGAGCAAGGCCATGTGCAGCGTGCGCGGGATCGGCGTCGCCGTCAGCGTCAGCACGTCCACCGTCGCCCGCAGCTTCTTCAGCCGCTCCTTGTGCTCCACCCCGAAGCGCTGCTCCTCGTCGATGACGACCAGGCCGAGGTCTTTGAACTTCACCTCGCGCCCGAGCAGCTTGTGCGTGCCGATCACGATGTCCACCTCGCCCCGTCCCAGCCGCTTGATCACCCCGCCCGCCTCGCCGCTCGAGCGGAAGCGGCTCAGCACCTCGACCGTGACCGGATACTCCGCCATGCGCTCGCGAAAGGTCTGCCCGTGCTGCTCCGCGAGCACGGTGGTCGGCACCAGGATGGCGACCTGCTTGCCCGCGATCGCCGCCTTGAAGGCCGCCCGCACCGCGACCTCGGTCTTGCCGTAGCCGACGTCGCCGCACAGCAGCCGGTCCATCGGCCGCGCCGACTCCATGTCCCCCCGGATCGCGTCGGTCGCGGCGATCTGGTCCTCGGTGTCCTCGAACTCGAACGACGCCTCGAACTCCCGCTGCCATGGGCCGTCCTTCGGGTACGAGATCCCCATCTCCTGTTCGCGCACCGCCTGGATCTCCAGGAACTCGACCGCGAGCTCGGCCACCGCTTCGGTCGCTTTCGCTTTTTTGTCGCGCCAGGAGGAGCCGCCGAGGCGCGACAGGTCGGGGGGCTTCTCGTCGCCGCCGACGTATTTGTGAACGAGATCGATGGCGGTGATCGGGACGTACAGGCGGGCGGCGCCGGAGTATTCGAGGACGACGAACTCCTGCGGCTCGCCGTGCTCCTCGCGCGTCTCCATGCCGCAATAGCGGCCGATGCCGTGGGTCGTGTGAACCACGTAGTCGCCGGTTTCCAGGTCGAGGAAGGCGTCGAGCGGCCGGCTCTCCTTCAGCTTGCGCGCGACGCGGCGCAGGCGGTAGCGGTGGAAGAGCTCGTGATGCGGCAGGATCGCGAGGCCGAGCTCGGGGAGGGAGAAGCCGTGCGCCAGCCGGCCCTGGCGCGCCTGGAGGCGCGCGTCGCCGGCGAGCTTCTCCTCGCGCAGGAGGTCGCGCAGCCGCTCCTCTTCGGCGGGATTCGGGCACAGGATGACGACGCGGCGGCTGGCGGCGAGCAGGGTGCGCAGTTCGCCGAAGATGGACGCGAGGTCGCCGGAGAAGCGTTCGGTGGAGAGGGAGGTGAGGTTGAGCGCGACGTCGCCCTCGACCACCGGGAGGGAGCGGGTCTCGACCCGCCGAAAGCGGCCGAGCCGGGCGCGCAGATCGGTCGCGGCGTCCGCGGCGTCGGTCGCCCCCTCCCACGCCCCCTCCCGCCCGCCCTCGGCGGCGAGCAGGCGGGTGACGCGCGCCAGGGCTTCGGCCGGCTCCTTGAGCACGACCACGGCGTCGCGCGGCAGGTAGTCGAGCAGCGTCGCGGGGGCTGCGCCCGGCCCGGCGCCCGGGGCGCCCGCCGCGGGGGAGGGGGCGGGGGCGAAGAAGAGGGACTTGCGCACCAGCGGCACGCGCACGGTCGCGAGGGTGGCGTCGGAGGTCTGGGTTTCCGGGTCAAAGGTCCGGATCGAGTCGATGTGGTCGCCGAAAAACTCGAGACGGAGCGGCCGCGGCGCCGCATAGGGGAAGAAATCGAGGATGCCGCCGCGCACGCTGAATTCGCCGGGCACGTCCACGGTCGGCGAGGCGGCGAGCTCGTGTTCGACCAGGAGGGCGGTCAGCTCGTCGCGATCGATTTCGGCGCCGACGGCGAGGTCGAGGGGGCGGTTGGCGAGGCGCTCGGGCGCCGGCACGGGCTGGAGTAGGGCGATCGCCGGAGCGACGATGATGCGCGAGCGCGCGAGCGGGGCGGCGCCGGCGCAATCGAGGAGGCAGTTGAGCCGGTCGGCGAAGATGCGCGGATCGGGCGGTCCGGTGTCGTCCGGCAGCGACTCCCAGGCGGGGAAGGGGCGCACGGCGTCGCCGAGCGCGGCGCGCAGGTCGTCGACCGCCTCGTCGGCCTCTTCGACCGCGGGCGTCACGAACAGGAGCGGCGTGCCGCGGCGGCGGGCGAGCGCGGCGGCCACCAGCGCGTGGGCGGAGCCCCAGAGTCCGCCGATTTCGCAGAGGGGGTGGGCGGCGAGAATGCGCTCCGCGGCGGCGAGCGCGGGAAGCTCCGCCAGCTCCCGGAGGATGTCGTCCATTCCGCCTACAGTCGCAGGTGGTCCGCGGTCTCGCCGCCGCCGGTCGCGCTCCCGCTGCCGAGGAGGGAGAGCAGCTCCAGCGCCAGCCGCGCCGCCTGCTGCTCCGCGTCCTTCTTGGTCCGGCCGATGCCCGGGCCGTACTCCTTCCCCGACAGCTCGACGATGACCTCGAAGGACTTCTCGTGGTCCGGTCCCGACTCGCGCGTCACCCGGTAGAGCGGGACCGTCGAAAGTTCCTTCTGCGTGTAATGCTGGAGGATGGATTTGTAGTTCTTCGAGTGCCGGCCGTGGCGCACGTCGTCCACCCGGCGCGCCAGCACGCGCAGGATGAACTCCCGCGCCGGCTCGACGCCGCCGTCCTTGTAGATCGCCGCGACGATCGCCTCGAAGGTGTTCCCCAGCACCGAGTCCGGGATCGCCCGTTTCTGCGCGATCCCCTTGCCCAGCCGGATGAACTCGCCGAGACCGAGCCGCTTGCCCTCTTCCGCCAGCGACTCGCAGCTTACGACCACCGACTTGATGCCCGAGAGGTCCCCCTCCTCGAACTCGACGAAATTGTCGTAGAGGTAGTCGGAGATGACCATGCCGAGCACGGAGTCGCCGAGGAACTCCATGCGTTCGTTGCACAGGAGCCCCTCGTCGCGGGCGGAGGAGTGGACCAGGGCGTGGAAGAGCAGGTCCGGATTCCTGAACCTGTAGGCGAGTGACTGTTCGAGCGCCGCAAGCCGATCCGGTTCGAGTTGCGGCCGATCCTCGGCGGCCACGGCGGGACCCCCAGTTGAGGCGTGCGCCCGGCTCTGCGGTGAAAACCCGAAGAGCGGGCGATGAAGGGCCGCCGTGAACTCGATCCCCGCAGCGCGCGCGCCCGCGTCCGCCCCGGGAATTGAATCCATTGCGGCTTCGATGGCCGGCGTCCGTCGGCCCGGGCGGGGAGGCCCGGGAAGGCGGTCGGCGGCCCCAGGCCCGCGATTATAGCACCGCGCGGCCGGCGGTCAATTTTCCTTCGTCCCGCCCCGATCACAACCCGCGCAGGCGCCACAGAAAGATCTTGCCGGAAAGCGGATCGTCGGCCGCCGCTGCGATGCCGTTCTCCAGTTGCGTCTCCTCGTGCAGCCCCGCGGGGTTGTCGATCGCCTGCCAGGGCGGGAAGCGCTCCAGCAAATGCCTGAACTCCCCGAACCCGGCCGGGGACAGCTCGATGCGGAAGGTGAAGTCGAGCATCAAGTGCGAGTAGCCGCCGGTGCGCGCGGCGTCGCGCAGCAGGTCGAGCGCCGCGGCCGCGCCGTTCGGGCCTTCGAGCGCCCGCGCCAGGGGCACCGTCGCCGAGTCGGTCTCGATGCCGAAGGGCATCATCAGGTTGGAGGACTGGGCGGAGAGCACCAGCAGGCCCGCCCCCTCCGCCCCCTCCGCCCGCTCGGCGGCGAGGGCCGCGACCGCCCGCGCGAACCCGGAGCGCAATGACAGGAGTGCGCGCGCGCCCGGCGCATGGCTCGCGATCAGGGCGACGCCGAGGAGCAGCGTGACCGCCAGCTCGCCGCGGCTGCCCGCCCGGAGCCGGCGCGCCGCGGCGGCCGCCACGACCCCGCCCCCGCGCGCCGCCAACGCCGCCAGCGGCAGGACCGGCGCCAGGAAGATCCGCGGGTAGGGGAGATGCGCGCGCGCGCCGTAAACCAGCCCCACGCCCAGCAGCGCCAGCAACAGCACGCCGCACGGGTCGCGCCGCCGCGCCGATTCCGCCGCGCCGACCAGGGCCAGTCCGAGCAGGACCGGCCCGCTGTAGCGCCACAGGTACAGGAACGGCTCGATACGCGCCTGCGAGGCGGCGGCCACCGCGAGATTGTAGCTCGACATCATGGCGTGGAAGTCCCGGTTGTACCACGGCGCGAGGCAGAGGAACCCGAACCAGAGCCCGGCCGCGGCGATCCCCGCCGGCGCCCAGATCGCGAGCCGCCGCAGCACGTCGCGGCGCAGGTCGGGGCGCAGCCACGCGAGCGCGATCAGGCCGATTCCCATGCCTAGGGTAATTACCCCGGACGCGGGGTTGATCAGGAAGGCGGTGCCGAGGAGTGCGCCCGACCCCGCCGCGGCGAGCCCGGGCCGGCGCTCCGGGCGGGCCGGGAAGCCGCCGGGGAGCGCGCCGACCAGGAGGAGGAGCGCGGCCACGCCGCAGGCGAGGTGGTTGCCGTCGGCGAGCGCGCTGCGGTGATAGAAGAGCAGGTAGGGCATCGCGGCGGCGGCGGCCAGGCCGGTCAGCCCGGCGCACCAGCCCCAGGCGCGATAGGCGAGCCAGCCGAGCCCGAGCACGCTGGCGACGCCGAACAGCGCCGCGGGAACGAGGAAGACCACCGGCTCCACGTCGCTCCCGCCGCCGCAGATCTCCCAGGCCCGGAACGCGCCCGCCAGCAGGAGCGCCTCCAGGGGTTTCCAGTAGACCGCCCCCGGAATGCCGAACCAGATGGTTTCGGCGAAGAACGCGTGCAGGCCTTCGTCGGGCGTCCGCAGGCCCTGCCCGGACAGGTTCCAGAAGCGGCAGAAGACGGCGAGTCCCGCCAGCAGCGCCGCGCCGGCGCCGACTCCCCGCGGGAGCGCCGCCGCCGCGCCGGGGGCGGCTGCAGATGGATCGGGCACGGTGGCCTCCACGATTCCCCCCCCCGTCCCGTCCCGCGGCGAAGTATACCACGCCTCCGGGAGCGCTCGCGGCAATCTCTTGCGCCGCCCGCCGCCGCCCTCCTATAATTCCGCCCTTTCCTCCCCCGTCCCCCCCCGCAGCGCCTGGAGGTACCGTGATCGAGACCCTGCAGAAGGGCGGGCTCACGATGATCCCGCTCCTCTTCTGTTCGGTCCTCGCCCTCGCCGCCGCGATCGAGCGCGGCTGGGTCCTGCTGCGGCTCCGGCGCTCCATCCGCGCGTTGGCGGCGACCGCGCGCGCTGCGCTCGGCGAGCCGCCGGGCGGCGCCGGCGCGTCCGCCCCCGCCAACGCCCTGCCGACCCCCGCCGCGGCGGCCGTCGCCCTCGCCCGCCTCTGCAAGGAGGCCGACAATCCCCTCGCGCGCATCCTCCGGAAGGCGGTCCTCCTGGCCGGGCGTCCCTACGGCGAAATACGTAGCGCCATGGAGGAGGCCGCCGGCCTCGAGCTGCCCGCCCTCGAACGCCGGCTGCCGATCCTCTCCACCATCTCCCAGATCGCCACCCTGCTCGGGCTGCTCGGCACCGTCTTCGGCATGATCCGCGTGTTCGGCGAGCTCTCGCGTCTCACCCTAGCCGGGCAGCCGGTGAGCGCCGGCGACGTCGCGGGCGGGATTTCCGAGGCGCTGATCGCCACCGCCGGCGGCCTCTGCCTCGCCATTCCCGCGGTCGTCCTCTACCAGATGCTCAGCCATCTCGTGAACGGCATCCTCACCGAGATGGAAGCCGTGGCGGTCGCCGCCGGCGAGGCGGTCGCCGCCCGGCCCGCGCCCCTCGCCGCGCCCGCCGGCGCACCCGGGACTCAGGTGCGCGCCGTAGCCCGTCCCGC
>JACRIP010000049.1 GCA_016220045.1 Planctomycetota bacterium | reverse complement strand
CGGGAACACGAAGGGCCACGAATCGGAATCCACGAAGGACCACGAAGGGGGGGCCAGGACGGTCCGCGACGGGATCGAGCGGCGGCAGCCGTAGTCATGCCTCGCCGGCGCGGCCCGGCCTGGCCCCCCCTGCGTGGTCACGTCGCCTCTTCGTGGTCCTTCGTGGTTCCCGCTTCGTGGCCCTTCGTGTTCCCGTCGTCCTTCGTGGCCCTTCCTCCCGCCTTCGTGGCCCTCCTCCCCCGAATTCGCTTGCTTCTTCCGCCGACCTCTGCTTTAATTGCGCCCCTTCGCGCCCGCGCGAACCACCCCCGGGGCGTAGCTCAGCATGGCTAGAGCGCTTGGTTCGGGACCAAGAGGTCGCTGGTTCAAATCCAGTCGCCCCGACCAGACATCCGCAAACCGCGCGTCCGAGGCTCCCTCGGGCGCGTGGTTTTTTCATGTAACGATTGAACCACCGCCCGCCACACCTTAGAATATCAGTCTTCCCAGCCGCCCCCCCTCCCCGGCCCCGCGGGCCCCAGCCGACGAGGTACGCCATGCAGGACTCCATTCCCGACTTCCGCACCTTCGACGATTTCCGCGAGTACGCGCTCTGGTACCTCCACGACATCGGCCTCACCGTGCCCGAAATCCTCGGCAACGAATTCAAGGTGGTTCACGCCGCCGCCCCCTGCGCCGAGATCGAGTTCGGCGACTGGGCCGGCCGCCCGAAGTGGCGCTCCCCCGAGGACTTCCCGGCCGGCGAATGGAACAGCCGCAACGCCGTCCAGATCCTCGCCAACCTCGGCAACATCCAGGGCGATACCGAATTCGGCTCCAATGAGCTCCAGGTCGGACTCTGGGAGTCCGCGCCCAGCGACTACGACCGCAAAGTCCTGCTCTCGGTCATGAACGAGGAGTTCCGCCACGGCTGGCAGATGGCGCACTTCGAGCTCGAAACCATCGGCTCCGAAGAGGGCCGCGTCGCCGCCCGCTCCCTCCTCGAACGCCGCGCCGGCGAGCAGGGAAACGAGCGCCTGCTCGGCGCCTTCAACCAGCAAATCCACAACTGGATCGGCATGTACTGCTTCCTCGAGTTCATGGACCGCGACGGCGGCAGCCAGCTCAACCTCCTCCAGCACTCGTCGGTCGAGTCCCTGGCCCAGTCGATCAGCTTCATGCTGCGCGAAGAGCACCGCCATCTGCGCAGCGGCGAACAGGGCTTCGAGCGCATGCTCGACGGCGGTCGCCTTCCGGTGCAGATCCTGCAGAAGTTCGTCAACCTCTACGCGCCGCTCGGGTACGACCTGCACGGCGGCGAGCGTTCGACCAACGCGCTCATCTACTACCGGCTCGGGCTCAAGGGCTACTACCCGTCGAGCGACAACTACCTCGCCGGCCCGGCGTCCGCGGTGATCGATCCCGAACTCTTCGCCGATCTCCGCCGGCGCGAGCAGGAGCGCGCCGCCTACGGCTACCGCTTCCTCGACCTCAACCTCGACGGCGCGGCGCAGGACATCAACAAGGAACTGCTCAACTCGATCACCGTCACGTTCTACCGGCGATCGCTGCTCAAGCACTTCGAGCGCTTCAACAAGATCATCCGGGAGCGCTATCCGCAGGGCACGCCGGAGCTGGTGCTGCCCTCGCTGCGCTTCAACCGCCAGGAGCCGAGCATCTACGCGAATGAGCGCTACGACATCTTCGGGAAGCCGATCGAGACCGAGGCCGACTACCGGTCCTACCTGAGGCACAACCTGCCCAGCGCGGCGGACGAGCCGGTGCTGGCGGAGGTTTTCGCCCGGAAGGACTGGATCGCGCCGCCGCGGCAGGACATCTGGGCCAAGGCGGAGGTGACGAAGAGCGGGGACCGGATCACGTATGCGACGCGCTTCGGCGACCGCAAGCCGTCGCGCTACACGATGAGCGTGGCGAAGGCGCTGGCGCAGAAGGCGGCCGCGGGGGCGGCGGCGAAAGCGGTGGGCGGGGCGACCGGGACGGCCGCGGCGACGGCGGCAGCGCCGGCCAAGGGCGGCGCGAGCACGGCGAGCACACCGCCCGCCGAGACGCCGCTCTGGCAGTTCATGGACGACGCGACGGAGTAGGGGCGGGGGGGAGGTCGCCCTGTACCTTACCCGCATCTCTCCGCTGGACACCTGCACCCTAGAAGCCCTGACTCTAGCGACGATGCGGGTATTTCAGCACTTCCTGGCTGCGGCAACCGTCGTCCTCGTACTCGTACTCGAATTCCCTGTGCGTTCGAGTACGAGTACGAGTACGAGTACGATCGAGAAACCAGGTCGTCCCCGACGGTGTCCAGCAACCCCAATTGTGGGTAGGGATCAGGGGCGGCCGGCTCCCGTTGCCACCGCCACGCCGGGCGCTACTTGGGCTCGGGCCGGTACAGCCGATCGTAGAAGCCGGCCGTCTTGATCTTCACCGTCACCGGCTTCTCGCCATGGTTGACCCAGAACCAACCCTGCCTGCCCGAGAACGGGGCGACGAAGCTCCCGTGCCCGCTCTCCTGCTGCTCGCCCTTCCAGTAGGACGTGAAGGTCTTGGGGGCATCGGCAGGCTCTCCGTGCATGTCGAAATCGACGAGGCCGTTGACGGTCCAACTGAACACGAAGCTGTCCCCCGCCTGCATGTCGGCCTTGACCTCCGCGCCCTCGCCCGGAAGCAAGGGCACCATGAGGGCGTCGGTGCGAAACGTCGCCGCGCGCTTGACCAGAGGCGCTGCCGGCGCCGGCGCAGGGTCCGGCGCGGGCGCGGCGGGCGTGGCGGCTCCCGCGGGGAGCGCGGGGACCGCAGGGCTTGCGGTCGCGACGGGCGTGGCCAGGCTGGCCTCCACCGCCACGGGGGCCGGAGCGGCGGGCTTGCCCGTGATCGCTTCCAGCGGCACTTCCACCGCCGCGGCGGCGGCGGGCACGGCGCCGGCCGGGGTCGGGCGCCGCAGCGCCGTCAGCCCGAGCGCGCTGCCGATTCCGGTCAGGTCGATGCCGTACTCGGCAGGCAGCACGGCGGTGATCAGCAGGAGCCCGGCCAGGACGAGCGCGATACCGGTTGCCTTCAGCAACTGGGCGTGGGTGGGCAGCGTGTCCAGGTCGGGGCGCAAGTGCACGGACATGGCGATTTCCCTCAACGTTCAACGAACGACGACGTACCCGGTGAGTTGATATCCGATCAGCACGAACCCGGCCGCCATCAGTCCCACGTTGGCGGCGAATGCCTGGCGCGTGAACATCTCGGTGCGGCGCCAGAAACCCATGGCGATCAGGATCGCGGAGAGCGCCAGGACCTGTCCGATCTCCACCCCGACATTGAAGGCCAGGATGTTCGCCACGAGGCCGTCGCGCGATAGGGTGAATTCCTGAAGCTTCGTGGCCAGTCCGAAGCCGTGGAAGAAGCCGAAGATCAGGACCGCGGCCTTGGTATTGGGTTGGTAGCCGAGCCAGCGCGAGAACGCGCCGAGGTTGTCGAGGCCCTTGTAGACCACCGAGAGACCGATGATGGCATCGACCAGGTAGGCGTTGACGTGGACGCCGCCGAGCACGCCGAACAGCAGCGTGACGCTGTGGCCGACGGCGAAGAGCGTCACATACGCCATGACTTCGCGTCCCCGGTAGAGGAAGAAGATCACGCCGACCAGGAACAGCAGGTGATCGTAACCGGTGACCATGTGCTTCGCGCCGAGGTAGATGTAGGAGGCGAGTTGCGCGCCGGCGCTCTGCTGGATGAAGGCCTTGTCCCCCTCGGCCACGCCGTGGGCCCAGGCCTCGGGCGCGACCAGGCACAGGAGTGCCAGGGCGGCGAGTGCGAGCACCCCCGCTCGCCGGATGGGGCAGACGAACATCGGTTTCTCCTCCCGGGCGATCACGCGCCCGTCAGTGGGAATGTCCGAGTAACGCGCGCACGAACAGGCTGCTGCCGAGCAGGGAAACGATCACGGCGCTGACGCGCGGAAGCACCGTCGCCAGCCGATCGCTGCCCAGGCGCGACGACGCCCAATCCCGGGCTTTCACGAAGAGTATCCCTACGGCAACCAGCGTACAGGCGACGCCGAGGCTGAGGGCCGCGACCACCGCGATCCCGGCGGCCAGGCGCCGCTGGTTGATCGCGAGGAGCAGCGCGGCGATCGCCGCGGGGCAGGGCACGAGCCCGCCCGATGCGCCCACCGCGAGAATCGACCACAGGCTCAACGGGTCGCGGGGAGGCGACATGGCCGGCGCGGCTCCGCCACCCGGCCCGGGCGCGTGCCGGTGCTCCTCGCCCGCCGCGTGCGGGTGGCCGTGCTCGTCGGCGTGCTCGTGCGTGTCGGCGTGCTCGTGCCCGTGCCCGTGGTCGTACCCGTGGTCGTGCGCGAGTTCGTGGGTGTGCGCGTGACCGTGGCCGGCGGAGGAGCCGAAGGCCTGGCGGAGGAGCCACAGTCCGACGCCCAGGAGCAAGGTCGCCGAGATCAGCTCCATCCAGTGCTCGGTGCGCTCGGGCGGGATCCGGTCGGCAAGTCCGAGCGTCATCGCGGCGAGGATGTAGACGACGAGCGTGTGCGTCAGCGTCACCACCACTCCGAGCAGGATCGCGTGGCGCACGGCGCCATGCGCGGCGATCAGGTAGCTGCCGACGATCGACTTCCCGTGGCCCGGCTCCAGGGCGTGCAGGATGCCGAGGAGAAAGGCCCCGCTGAGCAGCGCGGCGAGGCCGGCGTCAAGGTTCAAGGGTCACCTCAGGATGGGAATCAGAGTGCGGACTCCGGCATGCTCGGGAGGGCGCGTGGGAAACGCGCAAGCAGACGCGGCGCCGGAGGGGAGGAACCGCGGGCCGAAGGCGCCGTGGGGAGCGGGCGGCGTCGGCGATCTCGGCTAGCGGCCCGGCGGTGCGCGGGGAGAGTCCGGCGAGCAGGCGGGCGGGGCGTGGGGTGGCGGCGCCCCGGCGGCGCCGATCGGGAGCGCCGACCGCGCGGGAGCCGGGGCGGGCATGGGATGCGGCGGCGCGCACAGGTCAAACGCAAGCGCGCTCCTGCAGCCGGCGGCGGTGATGTCGGACAGATGGTCCGCCGCGTCGTGGGAAGAACCGTGGCCCGGGTCATGCGCGTCGGCGAGCGCCAGCGGGGAGAGCGGCAACGCGGCGCCGCGGGAGGGTGCCGGCGTGTGCCCGAGCCCCTGGTGAGGATCGAGTGCCAGGTGCATGGGCGTCGTGAGCAGGCCCAACGCGACGGCGAAAAGCGCGAGCGCCTGGACCCGCGCGACGGGGCCGGCGGGCCTGCGGGGAGAGGCCTGGCTGGGGAGCATCGGGCACCCGAGTAGGGGAGGATCGGACTCGGTCGGGGCAGGGACAGGATCGTAGATTGGCACCCGAGGCGTGTCAACTGGATTTCAGCGCGGGTGCGCAGGTCCGGTTTCGCGTCTCGACCCTACCGGCCGCATGCATCGGGACCAGGGCCTTCGTCGTACTCGCATCTCGCATCTCGTGTCTCGTACTCGTACTCGTACTCGTACTCGAACGCCCAGGGCATTCGAGTACGAGTACGAGTACGAGTACGAGAGACGACGGAGGCCACGTTTTCGATGGGTGTGGCCGCTGCGGTCCAGATCCCAGAACGGACATGCACCCTCGGCGCGGCGAAGCGCCGGCGGCGGGGAGCCGCGCCCCCCGCCGCGTCAGCGGTAGAAGGCGAACGTCAGCGCGACGTAGAGGGGGAGCATGATGGCGCACGCCAGTCCGGCGTAGGCGCCGAAGCTCGGCATCTTGGTCCCCTGGGCTTCGGCGATCGCCTTCACCATGAAATTCGGCCCGTTTCCGATATAGGTGTTTGCCCCCATGAAGACGGCGCCGACGGAGATCGCGGAGAGGATCTGGTGGGGGACGCCGACGACGTCGTGGCCGAGGTGGAGGCCCTGGCCCAGGGCGAGGAAGGTGAGATAGGTGGGGGCATTGTCGAGCACGCTGGAGAGCAGGCCCGTGCCCCAGAAGAACTGCCAGGGGCGGGTGAAGCCGAGTTCGCGGCCGCGTTCGTGGAGGAGGGCGAGGGCGGGGATCATCGTCAGGAAGATGCCGGCAAAGAGGACGGCGACCTCGACGATCGGGCCGTAGGAGAACTCATTGGCGGCGCGGACCGCGCGGGAGGTCGTGCGCAGGGAGGCGACGACGAGGCCGAGCATGAGGGCTTCGCGCACGCCATAGGGCCAATGCCCGATGCCGCTCAGGAAGGCGGCGGCGATCACCCCGGCGAGGTAGCAGAGGTTGCGCTTGCCTTCGATCACGAGCGGCGCCTTCTGGTGTACTTCCTCGACCAGGGAGCCCCGGGTTTCGAGGTCCTCCTTTTCGAAGTAGTAGTCGTCGACGAAGTGGAAGAGCACGAGGAGCCAGGCGACCGCCATGGCCCAGGGCAGGATGAGGCGGAGGGTCCAGAAGAAGGGGACGCCGCGCAGGAAGCCGAGGAAGAGGGGCGGGTCGCCGAGCGGCGTGAGGAGGCCGCCGGCGTTGGAGACGACGAGGATGAAGAAGAGCACGATGTGGACGCGTTCCTTGCGGGCCTGATTGGCGCGCAGGATCGGGCGGATGAGGAGCATGGAGGCGCCGGTGGTGCCGATGAAGCTGGCGAGCAGGGCGCCGACGGCGAGGTAGGCGGTATTGATCAGGGGAGTGCCGGAGGGTGCGCCCGAGATGTGGATGCCGCCGGAGATGACGTAGAGGGCGGCGAGGAGGAGGATGAAGGACCGGTATTCGCGGCCGGTTTCGAGGAGGTGATGGGCGTCGAGCGCGCCGATGCCGAGTCCGACCGGGAGGCCGAGCGCGAGGGCGAGGATCGCCTTGTTGCGATTGGACTCCCAGAGGTGGGGGGCGGCGAGCGGGAGGATGGCGATGGCGGCGAGGAGAACGACGAAGGGGAGGACGCTCCAGAGCGGGAGGCGGGCGCCGAGCGCCGGGCCGGCGGGGTGAGCGGGAGCGGGCGCGGCAGCCGCGGCGCCGACGGCAGGGCCCGCGTCCTCCTGACCGAAGAGCGTGGCGGGGGCGAGCGCGAGGAGGAGGAGAAGCAGACCGGGCAAGAGGAGCGTGGCGGCGCGGGCGCGAGGGCGACGGCCGGCGTGGCGCGAAACGTAGAACGGCACAGGGGTCTCCCGAGGGGTGTGACGTGCGACAATCTTCGCGGTGAGGATAGCCGATCGCCCGAACGAAGTCAAAAGGCCCACGAGTCCAAGGTCCAACCTGTCCAACCGGTCCAAAGTCCAAAGTCTAACGAGTCCAACGTCCAACGAGTCCAACGTCAGAATACGCGGGGCGAGAGTCCAACCAGTCCCAAGTCCAACGAGTCTTGAGCTGGACGAGTCCGGAGCAGCAGGCCTGCGGTATCGCTGCTCTGGCCTGGAGGAACCCACGTGGCTGCTTCGG
Organism: Planctomycetota bacterium; assembly: GCA_016220045.1. GTDB lineage: Bacteria > Planctomycetota > MHYJ01 > WSZJ01 > JACPWG01 > JACRIP01. The sequence continues at coordinate 1,671 of JACRIP010000049.1, read as the reverse complement.
CGTCGAGGGTCTGAGTTGAACGGGGCGCATCGATCAAGTCCGGCGCTAGAGGATACCGCTGCTCCGGGTTTTCTACTAGGGACTACCACGTAGAACCTTGGACCGGTTGGACTTTTGACTTGGGACCGGTTGGACTTGGGACCGGTTGGACTTTGGACTTTGGACTCGTGGGACGTTGGACTCGTTGACAGTCCGGCCCGCGCGCGCTAGGATTCCGCCCCCTCGCCCCATCCCCGCCCCCTGTTGCCTGGAGTGTCCCATGCTCGCGATCCGTTCCCGGCGCCTCCGTGAATCGGCCGGCGCCGTTCTCTTCGCCCTCCTGCTCGGCCTCGCCCCCGCCGCCCACGCCCAGGAGGCGCCGCCGCCCAGCCTACGGAATTTACCGGATGAAGACTCCGCGCCCTTGACCACCGTCGAGGTGGTGGTCAGCGAGCACCGCGGCGCCGACCCGGGGGTCATCGACCGCACCCTGGACGGTGTGGTCGCCGAGTGCCAGTCCCAAGCCGAGCGCCTGAAAAGCGAGCATGACCGGCTGGCGATGGAGCAGGACGCCGACCCGTCCGTCGTCGAGGCCGCGCGCGACGCCCTCGCCCTCGCCCAGGAGCGCGAAAACCTGCTGCGCCGCGAGGTCGGGCTGGTGCGGGACCTGCGTGCGCTGGAGGAACTGCGGCGCGCGGTGGAGAAGTCCAAGACCGAGCTGGCGGACGCGGAGGGGGCGCTGGAGAAATTCCTGACGGCCTTGGGCAGCCGCCGCGTCGAACCCTCCGAAGCGCAGATTGCGACGCGTGAGGCCGTGGCGGCCGAGAGCGAGGCCGAGGAGGCGCGCAAGGCCAGCGACGCCGCCGCCGCCGAGGCCGTCGCCGGCCAGCGCGAGGTCGATCACTACACCATTCACCGGAAGATCCGCCGCGCCGAGCACAAGCAGTTGATCGAGTCCTATTCCGCCGCCGCCGGACGCGAAAAGCAGCAGCTCCAGCGCAAGCTCGGCCTCCTGGTCGAGCGCATCCGGCTGCTCCAGGAGTACCGGTCCTTCATGGCGTCCCGCCTCTCCTACCTCTCCTCCCAGCGCGACCTGTCCGAGGTCCGGGTGCGGCGGGCGACGCGCGCCGCCGCGCTCGCCCGGCGCAAGGCCGATGCCCTGGGCTCCCAGCTCGCCCGCCAGTCGGCCGCCGAGGAAATGAAGAGCGTCGAGGAGGAGCGCGCCCGCCTCGCCGAGGAGTCGCGCCGCCTTACCGACGCGCTCGCCGCCGCCCCCGCGCGCGAGCAGCAGGAGCGCCTCGGTCAGCAGCAGTTCAACCTGCAGATCCGCCAGCGCATCAACGAGGTGCGGGGCCTGGTCGCCAAGTGGAAGAAGCAGCGCGGCGAGTTCCAGCAGCTCTCCGCCCTGCCGCGCCGCGAGGCGATCCTCCTCGATCGCGCCGCGCTCAAGGACAAGCCGCTCGACGCCGAGCAGTTCATCGAGCGCAAGAAAGCGCTCGACCAGGAGATCGGCCAGAACAACCTGGTGCTGGAGGGCCTGGCGGAAGCGCTGAAGGAAGCGAAGGCGCGGCTCGAGTCGCTGAAGGGGGAGCGCGAGCCGGCGCTGGCGACGCTCGACGTAGAGGTCAAGTGCGCGGAGGCGGCGAAAGCGGACGCGGCCTCGATCAAGGGTTCGCCCGAGGAGCGGTCGCG
>JACRIP010000272.1 GCA_016220045.1 Planctomycetota bacterium | reverse complement strand
ACGTCCACAACACCACGTCGCAGGTCGAACACGAGGCCATGACCTCCAAGATCGGCGACGATCAGCTCTTCTACTGCGCCCAGCGCGGCATCTCGGCCGAGGACGCCGTCTCGATGATCGTCAGCGGCTTCTGCAAGCAGGTCCTCAAGGAGCTGCCGATGGAGTTCGCGGTGGAAGCACAGAAGCTCCTCTCGGTGAGCCTTGAGGGGTCCGTCGGCTAGGAAGGTTTGGACGTTTGGCGGTTTCGCGGTTTGGAGATGGCTGGTCGGGACGCGGCCGAGTGTGATGTCTACGTTGAATCTTCGGGTGCGTAGGGGCCCTCCCTTGTGGTCGCCCCAATGGGCCGAATCCTGTGGTGCGCCCCTACCGCCAGGCTCCCCCCCGAGAGAATCGAGTTTGCAGTTTGGCTGGCTGAAGAGGTATACCATGCTCGAGATCAAGAACCTGTTCGCCCGGGCCGGCGACAAGGACATCCTGAAAGGGATCAGCCTGACCGTCAAGCCCGGCGAAGTCCACGCCATCATGGGTCCGAACGGCTCGGGCAAGTCCACGCTTGCCAACGTCCTCTCCGGCCGCGCCGGGTTCGAGGTGACGGCGGGCGAGGTCCTCTTCGAAGGCAAGAACCTGCTCGAACTCGAGCCGGACGAGCGCGCCCACGCCGGCCTCTTCCTCGCCTTCCAGTACCCGATCGAAATCCCCGGCGTCTCGAATTCCTACTTCCTGCGCGCCGGCCTCAACGCGATCCGCAAGAGCCGCGGCGAGGAGCCGCTCGATGCGATGGACTTCCTGACGCTGCTGAAGGCCAAGGCCAAGCTGGTCCAGATCGATCCGGCGCTGCTCAATCGCTCGGTCAACGACGGCTTCTCGGGCGGCGAAAAAAAGCGCAACGAAATCCTCCAGATGGCCGTGCTCGAGCCCAAACTCGCGATCCTCGACGAGACCGATTCGGGCCTCGACATCGACGCGCTCCGCATCGTCTCCGAGGGCGTGAACTTCATGCGCGCCGCGCACCGGTCTTTCGTGGTCATTACCCACTACCAGCGCCTGCTCAACCACATCGTACCGGATTTCGTCCACGTCCTGATCGGCGGCCGCATCGTCGAGTCGGGCGGCAAGGACCTGGCCCTGCATCTCGAAGACAAGGGCTACGCGTGGATCAAGGAGGAGTCCGATTCCGCCGCCGCCGCTACCGCCGCCGCGACGCACCCGCTGCAAGCCGTGAGGGTGGAATGATCCAACTCGCAGAAACCAAGGCCCCCGCGACCGCGCCGCGCACCGGAACCTGGCTGTCCGCGTTCGCGGCGCAGGAGCCCGGCCTGCCCGGCCGCCACCTGCCCTGGCTCGTCGAGTCGCGCAAGAGCGCGATCGTCGACTTCGCGGAGATGGGCTTCCCGACCACCGCCCACGAGGATTGGCGCGCGACCAGCGTGGCGCCGATCGTCGAGACCGCCTTCCGCCCGGCGCCCGCTCCCGCGGCAGGGGCGGTGACCGCCGCCGCGATCGCCGACTCGGTCTACGAGGGCGTCGAAGCCGCCCGCCTGGTCTTCGTGGACGGCCACTACGCCCCCGCGCTCTCCCACCGCGCCGCGCTCCCGGCCGGCGTGCGCATCGGCACGCTCGGGGAGCTGCTGGCCGCGGACCCGCGCGCGCTCGAGTCCCAGCTCGGGCGAATCGCGAGTCCCCGCGCTCACGCTTTCGTCGCGCTCAATACCGCCTTCTTCCGCGACGGCGCCTTCGTCCACCTGCCGGCCAGGACCGTGGTCGAGCGCCCGATCCACGTGCTCTACGTCGCCACCGGGGCGGGTGAGCCGACCGTGGCCCATCCGCGCGCGCTCTTCCTTGCCGACCGCGAGAGCAAGGCCGTCCTGGTCGAGACCTTCGTCGGCCTCGGCTCCGGCGTATACCTGACCAACGCCGTGAGCGAACTGGTGGTCGGCGAAAACGCCCACATTGAGCACCTGAAGATCCAGCGGGAATCGCTCGGCGCGTTCCACGTCGCGACCCTCTCGACCCGGCAGGCGCAGAACTGCAGCTTCACCTCCCATTCGATCGCGCTCGGCGGGTCGCTGGTGCGCAACGACCTGAATACCCTGGTGGACGGCCCGGGGATCACGACGACGCTGAACGGCGTTTACCGCGTCTTCGGCACCCAGCACCTCGACAACCATACGTCGATCGACCACGCCAAGGCCCATTCGGTGAGCCGGGAGCTGTACAAGGGCATCCTGGAGGGCAAGGCGAAGGCGGTCTTCAACGGCAAGATCATCGTGCGCAAGGACGCGCAGCAGACCGACGCGCACCAGGCCAACAAGAACCTGCTGCTCTCCGACGAAGCGATCATCGACACCAAGCCGCAGCTCGAGATCTTCGCGAACGACGTGAAGTGCAAGCACGGCGCGACCATCGGGCACATTTCGCCCGATGCGGTGTTCTACCTGAGAACGCGCGGCCTCCCGGAAGCCGATGCGCGGCGTCTGGTGATCCACGCCTTCCTGCTGGAGATCCTGCGCGAGATTTCGGGGCCGGCGCTGCGCGAGCGGCAGGCGCGCTGGCTCTATGCCCTGCTCGGCGGCGAGCCGGAAGCCGCGATCGAGATCGGGTAAACGCCCGGCGTGCCGCCGACCCCGGATCCCCGTGCCCTGACACCTGATCCCTGACATCTGATCCCTCGTCCCTTACCCCTGACCCGGACGGCGCCATGTCCGAGCTGACCGACCTGTACCAGGAAGTGATCCTCGACCACCATCGCCACCCGCGCAATTTCAAGGCGCTGCCGGACGCGGATCGCCAGGCGCTGGGGCACAATCCGCTCTGCGGCGACCAGCTCATCGTGTTCGTCAAGCTCGCGGGCGACGTGATCGTCGACGTGGCCTTCCAGGGCCAGGGCTGCGCGATTTCGCGCGCCTCGGCCTCGATGATGACCGCGGCGGTCAAGGGCCTGCCGCGCGCCCAGGCCGACGCCCTGTTCGAGAAATTCCACCAGCTCGTGACCGGCCAGAAGGAGCTCGGTCATCCCGAGATCGAGCTCGGCAAGCTGGCGGCCTTCGGCGGCGTGTGCGAGTTCCCGGTGCGCGTCAAGTGCGCCTCGCTGCCCTGGCACACGCTCCGCGCCGCGCTGGAGAGTACGGCGAAACCGATATCCACGGAATAGCGGACGCGGTCGATTGCGGAATTCGGATCGACTTCCGGCATTACGGGAGTCGCCGCGGGATCCGCGCGTGCAACAGACCCAAACGCATAAACGCCCAAACGCCTAAACGCCTAAACGTCGCCCGCCATGGTCCGTCCCTCGACAAGATCATGATGCGGCATCAAGAAACTGTTCGGTAGGTTTCCACCATGGACCGCACTCCCGCGAGCGGCCTGCTCCCGAAGCCGCCGGCCGAGGTCGCCTTCTCGGCCGCGCGCGTCCGGGCCGATTTCCCGATCCTCGGCACGACCGAGCGCGGGAAGCCGCTGGTCTACCTCGACAACGCCGCCACCACGCAGAAGCCGACGGCGGTGCTCGACGCGATGCGCGGGTACTTCGAAGAATACTGCGCCAACATCCACCGCGGCGCCTACGCGATGAGCGCGAAGGCCACCGACGCGTACGAAGGCGTGCGCGAAAAAGTCCGGCGGCTGATCAATGCGCGGCGCACCGACGAGATCGTCTACGTGCGCGGGACCACCGAGGCGATCAACCTCGTGTCGCACTCCTGGGGCCTGAAGTACCTCAAGCCGGGCGACGAAATCCTGATCACGGAGATGGAGCACCACTCGAACATCGTGCCCTGGCAGATCGCGGCGCAGCGTACGGGAGCTACCCTGCGCTGGGTCGGGCTGCGCGACGACGGCACGCTGGAGCTGGAGGCCTTCGATCGGCTGCTCACCCCGCGCACCAAGCTGGTGGCGGTGACGCAGTGCTCGAACGTGCTGGGCACGATCAACCCGATCGTCGAAATCGTGCAGCGCGCGCGCCGCGTGGGCGCGCTGGTGCTGGTGGACGCGGCGCAGAGCGTGCCGAACATGCCGGTCGACGTCCAGCTCCTGGGCTGCGATTTCCTGGCCTTCTCCGGCCACAAGATGTGCGGGCCGACCGGCGTGGGCATCCTCTACGCGCGGCGCGAGCTGCTCGACGCAATGGACCCGTGGCTGGGCGGCGGCGACATGATCCGCGAAGTGCGCATGGAGGGCTCGACCTGGAACGAGCTGCCGTGGAAGTTCGAGGCCGGCACGCCCGCGATCGCCGAGGTCATCGGCCTGGGCGCGGCGATCGATTACCTCGCCGGCATCGGCATCGCGCGCATCCGCAACCACGAGCAGGGGCTCGCGGCCTACGCCCTCGAGCGCCTGCGCGGGCTCGGACCCGACGTGCGCATCTTCGGCCCGCGTCTCGCCTGCCACCGCGGCGGCGTCGTCGCCTTCACCGTCGGCGACGTCCACCCGCACGACCTCGCCACCATCGTGGACCAGGACGGCGTGTGCGTGCGCGCCGGCCACCACTGCGCGCAGCCGATCATGCGGCGCTTCGGCGTCGCCGCGACCGCCCGTGCCAGTTTCTATTTCTACAACACCGAAGAAGAAGTGGACGTCCTGATCGACAGCCTGCGTCGCGCGCGCGAGTTCTTTCAGGGCGGCGCGCGCTGACCCGTAGCGAAAGGGGACCCGACCATGCCGCAACTCGAAGTCACCCCCGAAGCCGTCAAGTGGATCCGCGTCTTCATGGAGATGGAGCGCCGCGACCCGAAGGACAGCGGGTTCCGGCTCGGCGTGCGCGGCGGCGGCTGCTCCGGCATGCAGTACATGATGGGCATCACCGCGCCCAAGGAGACCGACCACGTCTTCGCGAGCGAGGGCATCCGCGTGCTCGTCGATCCCAAGAGCATGCCGCTCCTCGAAGGCGCGCGCCTGCACTTCCTGATGAAGTACCAGGGCGCGGGTTTCGTCGTGATGAACCCCCAGGTCGCGGGCGCCTGCGGCTGCGGCACCTCCTTCGCCATCAAGGGCGAGGCGGGCGCGGCCGCCGGTGAAGCGACCGCGGCCACGGCGGCAGCCGAAGCGCTCCCGATCGGCGTGGCCCCCTCCGGCGCCCCGCACGCGGAAGGCGAGCATTCCCATGCCTCCCCCTGCTCTCAGTAGCCTCTACCAGTCGCTCGGCGTGACCCTCGCGAAGTACGGGCATTGCCTGATGCCCGAGAAGTTCGGGGATCTCGCCGAAGAGTGCCGGGCGGCGCGTGCCGGCGTGGCGCTGCTCGACGCCTCGGACCGCGCCTGGATCGAAGTGACCGGCGCCGACCGCAAGCGGTTCCTGCACGGGATGACGACCAACGACGTCAACGGGCTCGCGCCCGGCGGCGGGTGCGCCGCGACGATGGTCTCGGCCAAGGGCAAGCTGCTCGCCGACCTCGCCGTGCTCTGCCGCGAGGACCGGTACCTCCTGACCACGCGCGGCGACCTGGGGCCTGGGCTCCTGGCCGGGCTCGGGCGCTTCATCATCGCCGACGACGTCGAGCTGACCGACCGCTCGGCCGCGTGGACCGCCTTCGACCTGCTCGGTCCGCGCGCCGACGCCGTGCTCGCGGCGCTGGCTCCGGGATTCACCCTGCCCGCCGGGGAATTCGCCCACGCGGAGGCGCGCATCGCCGGCCGCGACGTGCGGGCGATCCGTTCGAGTCCGGTCTGGGGTCCGGGCGTGGAGCTGGTGGTCGAGGCCGCGGGCGCGCGCGAATTCTGGGAGGCGCTGCGCGCCGCCGGCGCCGCGCACGGACTCGTGCCGATCGGCGCGGCGGCCCTCGAGGTGCTGCGCGTGGAGGCGGGAGTGCCGTGGTTCGGCGTGGACATGGACGAGAGCACGCTGCCGGTCGAGGCCGGCCTGGAGGCGCGCGCGATCAGCTACGCCAAGGGCTGCTACGTCGGCCAGGAGATCATCGCCCGCATCAAGACCTACGGCGAGCCCGCGAAGCGGCTCTACGGTTTACGCCTGACCGGGGAGCGGCTGCCGGCGCGCGGCGCGCGGCTGACCGACGCGGCGGGCGCGGAGATCGGGCGCGTCACCAGCGCGGTGCGTTCGCCCGCGTGCGGGCCGATCGCCCTCGCCTACGTGCAGCGCGGCCGCGGCGGGCCCGGCGTGCGCTGCGCGGCGCAGGATGCCGACGGTCCGCTCGCCGCCGAGATCGTCAAACTACCGTTTGTACCCTAGGGCATGAGTCGCCCGGCCCCCGACCGATGGCCGGGGGGGGCCTCGCCCTCCGAGGAGATGCTCATGATCACCGAAGAGCAGGTGATGGACAGCCTGCGGCGCGTCTACGACCCGGAGATCCCGGTGAATATCGTCGATCTCGGGCTGATCTACGAGGTCAAGGTCACGGAGGAGACCAAGGTCTACGTGAAGATGACCATGACCTCGATGGGGTGCCCGACCACCGAGTGGATCCTGCTCGACGCCCAGCGCAAGGTGAAGGAAGTGCAGGGCGTGACCGACGCCCGCATCGATTTGACGTGGGAGCCGCCGTGGGATCCGAGCCGGCTCTCCGAAGGGGCGCGCCTCCAGCTCGGCATGTAGATCGGGGGGGGCGCAGGCCTGAATTTCTTGATTTTATCGCCAACTTGGGGTTCTATCCCACCCTCCCCGGCAGATCACCCGGCGCCGGGGAACGGTGCGACACATTAGGAGATGCCCGCCATGGCGAACAAGGCCGAGAAGTATCCCGACAATGCGGCCGGCAAGTTCTACTGCGACACCCAGTGCATCGACTGCGACCTGTGCCGCACGACGGCTCCGGCCAACTTCGCGCGCAACGAAGAGAAGGGTTACTCGTACGTGTTCAAGCAGGCCGAGTCGCCGGAGGAAGAGGCCCTGTGCCGCCAGGCGCTCGAGGAGTGCCCGGTCGAAGCCATCGGCCAGGACGGCGACACGGAGTAGCCCCGCCCGAGGTGGCGGTCGCAATTCCCGCCGGCGGTGACCCTGCGAGTGCAGGCGGGGACGCCTGCACCACACCTACGGTAGACCTCGCGGACGATTCCCGAAGCGCTCGGAACCTCTGTGGCGCAGGCGTCCTCGCCTGCGCCGCGAGGTCGCCGGCACCGGAGTCCCGCGGGGCCGGGCCGATCCCCAGAACGAGGCGTCCCCGCCAGAGTCGACCTTCTGCGACACCCTCTTCAGCCGGCGTCGCCACGTAGCCACACCCATTGGCGATTCCCTCAAAGCACCTGTCCGGGGCCCGGATCGGTCGGCGTTATCGAGGCCGATCTGGGCACTCATTCCCCCCTCCGCAGCGTGCGGCGGCGGATCGTCCGCGCGCGCCGCCCCGTCCGCGACTCCTTCCACCTGCGCCCCGCCCGGAATCCACACGCTGGCAAGCGGTTCGCACACCGTCCTTCCCGCCAGGCCCACTCCCCGCGGGCGGGAGCTGATCGAACCTTTTCCACACTCAGCAGTTATGCAGTGCCCGGCGTGGGCGTCGGGTGCTGGTGAGCACCATCGCTCGGCGGACCGTAGTATCGCTTCATGACCCAGTGCCCCGTGCTCCGAGTAACGCGCTGATGCCGGGTGGCGGTCGCGCCGCTCGCAAAGCAACGCCGGGTGAGTCGCCGAGTCCGGCACCGCGCGCCGGCAGCGCGCCCGCGACTCGCCATTACCCATGATGCCCGCCCGGATTAGGGTGAGGCTGCTGAATCAGGCGCGAGTCGCCCGCGGGCGTGACGGAACGTCCCCGCGAAGGCGACGAAGACGGCTCTCCTTTTGCAATGGGACATGCGGCGGGTTCTGGACCCGTGGTCGGTGGCCCCCCCGGAAGCGGGCCCCGTAGCACCGTCGTCAAGTCATGATTATGAGTCTGGCGTACGCTTTGCGTCCACGTGCTCGTGGAAGGCCCCGAACGAGACGCGCGACCTGCGCATAACCCGGGACTTTTGAACCTGTTGTGTCCGATGAGCGACGACCCGGCGAGCTCCGGAGAGGCGCGCCGGGGTAACGAGAAGAGACCGAGTACATTGGGGGTGGGTATCGAGGCGATACCCAAGACCTGGGCACGCCCTAGATGGCAAGGACGTCCGCGGCGCGTGCGACGGTAAGGCAACCGAGGCCTTTGGCCTTGCGCCCGCGTGACAGCCGAGCGAGGAGATGACTTATGGAAGGGCCGTGTATGAAGCGCAAATCAGAGCAGGGGACCGCCCTCATCGTGGCGTTGGTCGCGTTGCTCACGCTCTCGGCCTTGAGCGTGGCCACGCTGTCCACCGTTACGACGGCCCACTACACCATGTCCGAGGAGGTACTCCAGCTTGAGGCCAAGTACGTGGCCCTCGCCGGCTTGGAGTATGCCTGGAACGGACTCTGTTCGACCCAGTTCCCGAACGGGGGCATCAAGTTCGGCAACGGCGAGTTCTTCATCTTCCGCCACAGCGGCCGCCTGATTTCGCGGTCGCGCGTGCTCGATTCGGTGCGCATCTACTCGATCAACAACCCGAATGCGGGCGGCTTCGTGGTCGGCACCAGCACCGGCTACATTGAGCTGTGGATGCCCGACCTGATCATCGAGGCGCCGAACTGCGTGCGGCGCGGCGCGACCTTCCAGGCGTCGAGCGGCATCTGCGCGATCAAGCTGGCCGACCTGGACCTGGACGGCGACACCGACGCGGTGGTCGGCACCTGCGACGGCAACATTGAGATCTGGGTGAATCGCGGCGACTGCGATTTCGTCCGTCCGGGTCCGCCGGTACCGGTCAATGGCCCGCTGACGGCGCTGACCGTGGAAGATGTGACCGGCGACGGCATCCCGGACATCATCGTCGGGACCTCGACCAGCGGGGGACAGCTTGAGGTCTGGGTGACCTCGATCGCGTCGATCGACATGCCCACGATCGCGCCGCATGCACAGGGGCCGCTGAACGCCAACCTGACGGTGACCGGCGTGGCCGCCGGTCCGATCGACGGCGATATCGACAGCGATGTCGTGACCGTGCGCCCGGACGGCCGCATGGCGGTCTGGCTGAATAACGGGTCGGGCAACCTTTCCATGGGCTACAACTCGCCCACGAACATCGATCTGGGCTGGGTGCTGCGCGCGGTCGCGCTCGATGACTTCAACCTGGACGGCAAGCTTGACGCCGCGGTCGGTTCCAGCCGAGGCAATTTCAATGTCATGAAGAACACGGGCAGCCGGTTCACCCGGTTTGCCCATAGCCGCTACCAGGCGCGCGGCGATGTGCGGGCGATGGTCAGCGCGAACATGAACGGCGACAACCGGCCGGACATCGTGCTGGTCACGAGCGCGGACGGCGGCGAGCGCTACGCCAGCGGTGGCGGTGGCGGCAACGGCGGCGGCGACGACAGTCCTTCCTGCTCCCTCTGTCAGCGGCCCCCCGCCGATCATTGCAGCGGGGACGGCGGGACCGCCTCCAACTGTTCGAAGTGCGGCAAGCCCCGCAAGGACCATTGTTCCGGTCAGTGGTTGCAGGGCGACTGCCGGAAGTGCGGTCGCGCCCACGCCCAGTCGTGCGCTCACCGTTGCGACCACCGGCACGGCGGCCATTGCGGCTCGAATTGCGGTCACCAGCATACCTGCTGCGGGGTGGAGACCGATACGGGCAAGTGCGCGAAGTGCAGCGCGACCCACGTCAAGCCGTGCACCCACAAGTGCGAGCACAGCCACAGCGGCCACTGCGGCTCGAACTGTGGTCATCAGCACACCTGCTGCGGTCACGATGGCGGCGGGTCGGCGTGCACGAGTTGCGGCCAGTACCACAAGTACGGGTGCGTACATGCCTGCGATCACCAGCATTCCGGTCACTGCGGCGTCGAGTGCGGCCATGAGCACACGTGCTGTCAGAGCGGCGAAGGCGGCTGCCCCGCCTCCTGCTGCAATTCCTGCGTCGCGGGCAAACACGGGCTCTGTTCCCACGAGTCGTGCCGCTGCTACCGGCGCGGGCGGCCGATGGCGGTGCTGGAGATCTGGCTGAACCAGCCTTGCTCGACCCGGACGCAGGGACATTGCGATGACCGGCAGCCGTCCGCGGGCCCGCCGGATTGCGATGAGGACGGCGATGAGGGCGGGCATTGCTATCGCTGCCGGCGCGATCACGTCAACAACTGCTGGCATGTGAGCTGCGGTCATACGCACGACGGTCACTGCAACTCGGAGTGCGGGCACGCCCACCGCTGCTGCGGTCGCGGCGGAAACTCGGACAACTGCGGCAAGTGCAAGAAGCCCAAGAAGGACCATTGCCCCGGGGACGGGCGCGATTGGTGCGGCCTCTGCCGGAAATCGCAGGACCACCATTGCGACGGCGACGACCGCCCGCGCCGGCGGAATTGCGGACACGGCAACAACGTGGACCACGACGACTCGGACAATCCGGGAGTCGGCGGCGGCGGCCACGGCGCCGATCCGAATCCGGACGTAGATTCGCCGGACGACGAGAAGAAGGGCGGTGACGGCGTCGATGACGGGACCGACCTGTCTCGCGACGGCGATGATGACTCCGACGACGGCGACCACAGCGACCCGAACGCGCCCCATGAGGAGAGCGAAGACACGCACCTGAACCAGACCGGCGTCGGCCATGATATGCATCGCGGCTGGGGTCACCACAAGGTTCACGACTGCGACCGTGACGAAGAACTTTGCCACAAGTGCCACAAGACCCACAAGGCACACTGCAGTCATATCTGCGACCACAAGCACGACGGACACTGCGGCTCGCACTGCGGGCACAACCACAAGTGCTGCAAGCAGGACCATGACTGCGAGCGCGACGGCGGGCGCTGCCACCGGTGCAGCAAGGACCACGACGGCCACTGCGGCCACGTCTGCGACCACAAGCACGAGGGGCATTGCGGTTCGAATTGCGGCCACCACCATCGCTGCTGCACCAAGTCCCCGCGGACCTGTGGCCACCGCTGCGATCACCAGCACTTCGGCCATTGCACCGCCGGGTGTGGTCACGACCATGCCTGTGGTTGGCGAGATCAGTGCGACGGCCGCGCCAAGGATCCGCTCTTCATTCAGGGGCCGTGCACGCCGATCGAACTGCGGCATGACGCCCTTTCCGTCGCGGTCTTCGACGTGGACAACGACGGCCTGAACGACGTCCTGGTCGGCACCAAGGGCGCCGAGTTCTACGTGTTCAAGGGCACCCCCTGCAACGAAGAGCAGGAGCGGACCTGGCGCGACCAGAAGTGCTCCAAGTGCACGCAAAGCCATCCCTCTCCCTGCGTGCACAAGTGCAATCACAGCCACTCCGGCCACTGCGGCTCGAACTGCGGCCACTCGCATGTGTGCTGCACCTGGAACCAGGGCAAGTGCAAGCGGTGTGATGGCACGCACACGGATAGTTGCCAGCACGCGTGCACGCACACGCACAGCGGGCACTGCGGTTCTCACTGCGGCCACCAGCACACCTGCTGCCGGCGTGGCGAAGACGACTGCCGCGCGTGCGGCAGCCATCATGCGGGCGCCTGCTCCCATCTGTGCGGGCACTCCCACGTGGGCCACTGCGGCTCGCAGTGCGGCCACCACCACGCGTGCTGCGAACGCCGCGAGGGCAACTGCGGGAAGTGCCAGGGCAAGCACCAGGGCTGGTGCGAACACCGTTGCGACCACACCCACGCCGGTCACTGCGGTTCGCATTGCGGCCACTTCCACAAGTGCTGCTCGCTCAACCAGAACCGCTGCGGTCTCTGCTCCAAGAAGCACGCCGACGCGTGCGAGCACCAGTGCACGCACAATCACGCGGGCCACTGCAGCAACGACTGCGGACATCTGCACCGCTGCTGTTCGCTGCACAACAACCGCGGGCACGGCAACAACGAGGACCATGACGACTCGGACAATCCGGGTGCGGGCGCCGGCGGCCATGGCGCCGGCCCGAATCCGGACACCGACTCGCCGGACGACGAAAAGAAAAACCACGACGGCGTGAGCGACGATGCCGAGGCGGTCGCCGACCCGGCGGACCGTGACGGTGGCGACGACGACGACGACAACGACGGCGACGGCTGCCGCGATCCGGGGCACCAGGGCCACAAGTGCTCGACCGTCGCCGCCCGCTGCAACCGCTGCAGCGCCACCCACGCCAACCATTGCGGCCACCGGTGCACCCATCGGCACCGGGGCCATTGCGGCTCGCACTGCGGTCACCATCACCGCTGCTGCCGCCTCGAGGAACACCGCGACAGCGATCACGGTCAGCATGTGTGCGACCGCGACGAGGGCAAGTGCCACCGTTGCAACCTGTCGCACCGGGACCATTGCGGCCATAAGTGCGACCACAAGCACGCGGACCACTGCGACAGCCGCTGCGGTCATGGCCACAAGTGCTGCAAGGAAGCGCCCCCGCGCTGCGACCACGCGTGCGCCCACTCCCATCCGGGCCACTGCGGCTCGCACTGCGGTCACCAGCACCGCTGCGGGGTCTGCGAACATCGCTGCGACCATACGCATCAGGGGCACTGCGACAAGAGCTGCGGGCATGACCACGAATGCCAGCTCTGCGTGCCGGGCTGCTCCCACGCGTGCGACCACAAACACAAGGGGCACTGCGACAGCAACTGCGGTCACGCTCACCACTGCGGACCGCCGGACCCGACCTGCGCCCACAAGTGCACGCACACGCACAGCGGCCATTGCGGCGCCACCTGCGGCCATCCGCATACCTGCGCCCCGTGCCGTCACGTGTGCGATCACCGGCACCCCGGCCACTGCGACAATCGTTGCGGCCACACCCATCGCTGCGAGTTGACCGTCCCCTGCGGTTGCGTGGTCAACTGCTCGGGCAGCCCGTTCGCCGCGACCGGCGACGTCACCGCCATCGGCACCGGGTTTATCCAGTAGCCATGCTCCGGCGGCGCCGGCCCGATCGGCCGGCGCCGCTCCTTTTTTCCGGCTCCGGCCGACCGCCCGTGAGGCTGCGCGATCGTCGCATCGCGCGGCCTCGCGCCGGTTTCAGGTGCGGATTCAATCCGCGGACGCGAAATGCCGAAAACATCTCTCGCCGGACCGCTTTTGGTCGCCTTGACAGCGGCGCGCCCGGTTCCTATAATCGGACGTCCGGTGTGCCGGCTGGCCAAGCGCCCTGCTCATGTGGCACGGCCAGTCCAGCAGGCCTTTTCCTCGTTTGCATCTGTTGAGGCGGTCGCAGCGCCTCCGGCCGGGCCACCCCGGGGCGGACACAGGGGTCCGCCCCTACCAGAAGCCGCGATTTGGCGTAGGGGCGGACCCCTGT
>JACRIP010000048.1 GCA_016220045.1 Planctomycetota bacterium | reverse complement strand
TGGGACGATGTTTTCCGTCTCGATGGCCACGTGGGCATCGGCACCAGCAGTTTCACCAACAACCGGCTGCAAGTGGCTGGGATGGTGGGCGCGATGGCCTTCAACACCACGAGTGACCGCGCGGTCAAGCAGGAGTTCACGGTCGTCGGCCGGTTCCGCGTCGGCTACAACGAGGTGGATACGTCGGTGGTCTACGCGCCGCTGGCGGCGGTGCAGGCGATGATCGGGGTCAAGCATCAGCTCACCTCGATCTGCGTCGCGGTGGACGATTACGAGGACCGCGAGCAGGTGGAGCAGGTCCGGCGCGACCTGGAGCGCGCGCTCGAGCCCTACGGGAGCTTCTCGATCACGACCTGGGAGGAGGAGAAGCGGAACCTCCTGCGCGCGGTGGCGATGGAGCGCTCCCTCAACGCGATCTTTCTTTTTTTTATCGTGATCGTGGCGGGCATGGGGATCCTGTCGGTCCTGACGATGCTGGTGGCGGAGAAGACGCGGGAGATCGGGATCTTGAAGTCGCTGGGGGCGACGACCTGGGGGATCTGCGGCATCTTCCTGGGGGAGGGATGCGTGATCGGGCTGACGAGCTGTTCGGTGGGGGGGGTGCTGGGGGTCCTGCTGGTGCGCAATCTGAATCCGCTGGCGGACGCGATCTACCGGCGGACGGGGTGGCATCCGTTCCCGCCGGACGTCTACATGTTGGACCGGATACCGGCCTACCTGGCGCCGGAGGCGGTGGCGTGGATCCTGGCGTCGACGATGGCGGTGTGCCTGTTGGCGAGCCTGTATCCGGCGTGGAAGGCGGGGCGGCTCGATCCGATCGAGGCATTGCGCTATGAGTGACCCGCCCGCCACCCCGGGTTCCGCACCCCCACCGTCCCCCTCCCCCGCCGCACCTGTCGCCCGAAGCGCGCAGCGCGAAGGGGGAGCGGGGGAGGGCTGGGGAGAGGGCAGGTCCGAGCCACCCTCGCCCACCGCACCCGCTCCGTCCCCCTCCCCCGCCGCACCTGTCGCCCGAAGCGCGCAGCGCGAAGGGGGAGCGGGGGAGGGTCGGGGAGAGGGCAGCTCCGCGCCACCCTTCGCCCCCGCCTCCCCACCGTCCCCCTCCCCCGCCGCAGGGGGGGAGGGCCGGGGAGAGGGTATGCCCGCACTACCCTCGCCCTCCGCCCCCGCTCCGTCCCCCGCCCCCCCCCTTCTCTCCACGGAAAACCTGACCAAGACCTTTCGTCTCGGCGGCCGTCCGCTCACGGTCGTCAATGGCGTCACCTGCGCCATAGAGCGCGGCGAGATCGTCGCCGTCGTCGGTCCGTCCGGCGCCGGCAAAAGCACGCTCTTGCAGCTTCTCGGCCTGATCGACCGGCCGACCGCCGGCGAGCTCCGCTTTGCCGGCCGGGCGCTCACCCGGCTCTCCGCCTCCGAGCGGGCGCGCCACCGCAACCGCCACTTCGGTTTCGTCTTCCAGTTCTTCCACCTGCTCTCCGAGCTCACGGCCCTGGAGAACGTCCTGCTGCCGCGCATGATCGACACTTCTTTTTTTGCGTGGCCGGGGCGGCGCGCCGGGTATCGTCGCCGCGCCGAGGAGCTGCTCGCGCGGCTCGGGCTGAGCGCGCGGCTGCGGCACCGGCCCAGCCAGCTCTCGGGCGGCGAGCGCCAGCGCGTGGCGATCGCACGCGCGCTGATCAACGACCCGGACGTCCTCTTTTGCGACGAGCCGACGGGCACCCTGGACCATGCGACCTCGCTCGAGATCCAGGACCTGCTCTGGGAGCTGAATCGCACGCTCGGGAAGACCTTCGTGATCGTGACGCACTCCGAGTCGATCGCGCGCCGCGCCCACCGCGTGCTCTCGATGGAGGACGGGCGGCTGGTCGAGGGGCCGCCCCCCGCGCCCGGCGGAGCGCCGGCGGGGGACTTGACCGTGCCGGGGCGCGCGACCTAGAATGCCCCCGGGGCGGAGACCGCCCGCTCCGCCCGGACGCTCTCCTGCCGTCGGAGGCGCGATCGTGCCGTCCATGGACGACGAGCTCTGCCAGCGCACGCTGCTGCGGGAGGGGGTGCTGTCGCCCGCGCTGGTCGCTGAAGCCTGCGCGACCCGCGACGCCCTGCGCGCGCTCGGGATCGCGGTCTCGCTGCCGCAAGTCCTCCAGCAGTCCGGCTGCGCGGCGCCGGACCCGGCCGCACCGTTCCGGGACGCGCCCGCCGCCCCGGCCCCACCTGCCGCCCCCACGATTGTGGCCGAGCCGGAAGCGGCGCCCACGGTGGCTCCAGCCGCCGCCGAATGCGCCGGGCCGGGCCGCCCGCTCGCGCCCGCCGACCCGATCGCCGCGGGCGGCGCCCGCTACCTCCGCCTGGAGGAGCTCGGCCGCGGCGGCATGGGCGTGGTCTGGAAGGCCTGGGACCATGCGCTCGGCCGCCTGGTCGCGCTCAAGCAGGTGCTCGCCGCCGGCGAACTCCCGCCCGAGCGACGCGCGCGCTTCCAGCGCGAGGCCCGCCTCGCCGCCCGCCTCTCCCACCCCAACATCATCCGCGTCCTCGACGTGGGGATCGAGAACGGGCTGCCCTTCTTCACCTGCGACTACGTCGCCGGCCGCTCCCTGGACCGCATCGCGCGGGAACCCGTCCCCCTCGCTCAGGCGCTTGCCTGGGTCCAGGAGGTCGCCGAGGCGCTGGCCTACGCCCACGCGCAGGGCGTGGTCCATCGCGACGTCAAGCCCGCCAACCTGCTGATCGATGCCCGCGGCCGCGCGCACGTCATGGACTTCGGCCTGGCCAAGGAGCTCGCGCCGGACGCCTGGACCGCATCGGGCGAAGGCGGGCTCGCGCTCACGGCTTCCGGCAGCATCCTGGGAACACCTCAGTACATGAGCCCCGAGCACGCCGCCGGCCGGACCGGCGAGATCGGCCCCGCCTCCGACCAGTTCTCGCTCGGCGTCGTCCTGTACCAACTGCTGACCGGCCGCCTGCCCTTCCCGGGCGCAACGCTGCGCGAGCTCCTGATTACGATCCCAACGGTCGACCCGATCCCGCCGCGCGGAGTGAACCCGGCCGTGCCCGCCGCCGCGGAAGCGATCTGCCTGCGGGCGCTGGAGAAGGAACCGGCGCGCCGCTATGCCACGCTGGGCGAGCTGGCCGCGGATCTCGGCCGGGCGCGCACGGGCCGGCCGGTGCGGGCGCGGCCGGTCTCGCGGGTCGGTCGCTGGGCGCGGCGCCTCGTCGCCCTCCCCGGGCGGGTCCGCCTCCTGCTTGGGGCCGCCGCCGCGGGGCTGCTCCTCGTCGCGCTCTCCGCGGGGCTCGCGGCCCGCACGCGCGACGCCGCGGGACCGGCGGCCCGGGCGGACGGGGAACGCTTCGAGCGCGCCGGCACCTGGATCGACGCGCGCGACGCCTACCGCAACGCGCTGCGCGCGGACCCGGAGGACGGGGCCGCGCAGGCCGGCTTCGCGCGCACCAACGCGCGGCTCCGCGAGGCTGCGGGCCG
>JACRIP010000047.1 GCA_016220045.1 Planctomycetota bacterium | reverse complement strand
GAAGGAGGCCTGGATCGAGACTTCCTTCCTGGCGGGGGCGGGGGCGGCCGGGGCGGCGGCGGCGGGCGACGCGGCGGGTGCCACCGGCGCCGGAGCGGGCGGGACGGCGGCCGGCGCGGCCTTCAGCCCATTCAGCTCCACGCGCAGGGCCGCGTTCTCGTCGGCCAACGCCTGCATCTTCCGCTCCAGCGCCGCCAGCCGGTCGGCGGTGGATTTGGGGTCTTCGCCGTAGGCCGTCGCCAACGGCAACAGGAGCAGGGTCGCGAGGGTCGCCCAGACGATCTTCATGCTTCGCCTCCAGTGAAGGGGACTCAGGTGTTCGTCGGAGGCGGGAGGATGGCGCGGGAGTGTTAAGGCGGGACAAAGGGGATGCGAGGGAGGCGCAAGCCAGGGGTGAGTAGCGGCGAGCCGGCGGCAGGCGCATGCACCGGGCAGCCGGCCTGAAGGCCGGCAACGAACCCGGGCTGAAGCCCGGTACTACGAACGCGCGGCGCGATCGGCGACCACCCATTCCGCGCACGCCATGACCCGCGAGCGCGGTGCCCCACGTGACGAGGTCCCGGCAAGCCGCCGTGCGCTCGGCGCGTCCGAAAACCCTGGAGCCGGCGACTTCGGGAGCAGGCGATCGCGCGGAGGGTTTGTAGTCCCGGGCTTGAGCCCGGGTTCGTGGCCGGCCTTCAGGCCGGCAACCCGGTGGATCCGCAGGGGTCACCGTCCGGTCGGTCGTGCGCCGGTCAAGCCTGCGACGGGGCGGCGGGGGCCGCGGGCAGGCGGAGGGTGAACACGGAACCGGCGCCGCTCGTGCTCACCACGCCGACGCTCCCGCGGTGGAGCTGGGCGATGTGCTTGACGATGGCGAGCCCGAGGCCGGTGCCGCCGGACTCTCTGGAGCGCGAGCGGTCCACCCGGTAGAAGCGCTCGAAGACCCGGCCCAGGTCGGCCTCCGGAATGCCGCTGCCGGTGTCCGCGACCGCGAGCAGGACCGCCCCTCCTTCCGCCGCTCCCCCCACCCCTCCCGCGCCGGCGGCGGCCGCCGCGGCGCCGGCGCGCAGCGTGATCCGCCCACCCTCAGGTGTATACTTGATCGCGTTGTCCACCAGGTTGGCGAGCGCGCGCTCGACCAGGTCGGGATCCGCAACGAGCGGGGGCAGATCGCGGCCGGGTTCGACCGTGAGCGTCTGGCGCCGCTTCTCGGCGACCGGCGCGAAGGCGTCGCGCACGCGCTCGAGCAGGTCGTCCACGTCCAGGACGCGCGGACGCAGGACCTGCCCCGCCGACTCCAGCCGCGACAGGTCGAGCAGGTCCTCGACGATGGCCGAGAGCCGGCGCACGTGCTTCTCGATCGTCTCGAGGAATTCGGGCGCCCGCGCGGGGTCGCGCCAAGCGCCGTCGCGCAGGGTTTCGACGAACCCCTGGACCAGACTCAGCGGCGTGCGCAGCTCGTGCGAGGCATTGGCGACGAATTCCCGGCGCAGGGCGTCGTAGCGGCGGTCTTCGGTGGCATCGTGGCCGACGAGCACGGCCCCGGCGCCGCCGCGAATCGGGCAGATGCAGAGCGCGACCACGCGGGCGCCCAGCTCGATCTGCGTGCGCGCGGACGGGGCGCCGCCGAGGACGCGCCGGACCTCGGCTTCGACGCCCGGATGGCGCAACACCTCCCAGAGGGGCATGCCCGCCGGGTCGTACCGCAGGTCGAAGAGCCGGCGGGTGGCCAGGTTGGCATGCTGAATGGCGCCGGCGGCATCGACGGCCACCACCGCCTCCTCCATACTGCCGAGCAGCGCTTCGAGCTTGGCGGTCTCGCCGCGCAGCGCGGCCATGCGGCGGGCGAGCTCCTGGGTCATGTGCCGCAGCGCCGCCGCCACGTCGCCGGCCTCGTCGGCGCCGCGGCGCGCCGGCGGCTCGACTTCCTTGCCGTCCGCGATCGCGTGGGCCGCGGCCTGCACCTCGCGCAGCGGCCCGGTGAGCCAGTGCGCCAGGAGCGCCGACAGGTTTGCGGCCATGATCGCGGTGATGAGGAAGACCAGGCCGAGGGAGCGATAGAGCCCGCCCAGTTCCTCTTCGATCCGGCGCAGGGGCAGCGCGGCGCGCACCACCGCTTCCTGCGGGCGCTCCGCGTCCAGGGGGACGGCGTAGTACAGCATCTCGTAGCCGACGGTGTGGCTGTAGCGCGGGTTCTCGCCGCGTCCGTCGCGGCGCGCCGCGAGCACTTCGGGCCGGCGGTTGTGGTTGTCCATCCCCGCGGGTTCCGCCTCCGAATCCGCGAGCACCCGCCCGTCTCCGGCGATCACCGTAAGGCGCGAGCCGGTGGCCCGGCCGAGCGCGCGCACCTCCGCCTGGAGCCGCGGCTCCTCCCCGGCGCCCCGCACCGCGGGCTTGAGCAGCTCCACCTGCGCCGCCAGCGAAGCCCGGACATCCACCAGGATGCGCTCGCGCGTCGCCCGCGCCGCCAGCACCCCGACCACGGCCAGCGCCAACACCAGGAGCCCGAGCTGCACGGCGAGAAGGCGACGGAACATGTCTCACTCCGAACGACCGCACGACCCCGTTTAACGCCTCTTCGCAAATCCGAATGGGCTAGTACGGCGCTCGCCGTATGACAAGGGCCTCGATTTCCGAAGGGATCTCTCCGACGACGCGGTAGATCTTGAGGACCAGGTTTCGCATGTTGCGGTATCCGTATCCCCGCTTTTGAATCGTGCGGATGATGTTGTTGAAGCACTCAGCCAACCCGTTCGACAATCGCCTGGAGCTGAAGTAGGCCATCACGCCTCGCCAGTGGTTCTTGAGGGTCTTTACGAAGCGTGCGAGTTCAGGAATCCGCGATTCCCGGACCCGATCCATCCATTCCCGAAAGAGCCGTCGAGCTTCCTCCAGGGTCTCGGCCTGGTACAACTCGCGGAAGTCCTCCTTGAGCAGATACGCGGCGGTGATGTCCGTGTTCGCGGCGAGCAACTCGGCCAGCCGCACCTCCCGCTTCTTGGTCAGCTTGTCCCGGTTGGCTAGGAGCAGGTAGCGTGAGTTCTTGACGACCTTGCGTTGGTCCGGCGGAAGCGCGCTCTGGACGCGACGTCGGATCGCGTCGATCGCGCCACTCAAGAGCTTCATGATATGGAAGCGATCGAACACGATCGTTGCTCTCGTGGATTCCCTGATCGCCTGGATGAACGGCTCGTGCATGTCCGTCACGAAGTAGCGGATCTTTCGGCTCAGCGGGCCGAGCCACCGAAAGAACTTGGCCAGAGACTCTTTCCGACGATCCTTGCCGACCCAGATGACTCGGCGCCTCCGGAGGTCGGTGACAATGGTCACGTACTGATGGCCCTTCGCATAGCTGACCTCGTCGACCCCAAGCAGCGGGTAGGGCCCGCGGAAGCGCCCGCGGAGGCGACTCGCCGAGTAGCGGGCTTCGATATCGTGAACGGTGCCCCAGGCCAAGTCCGCGAGGTCCCCGGCGGTGTTTGTCGGCAAGCCTTCCGTGAGCAGGTAGATCCACGCTTCGAACCGACGAGTACGCCGCCCGCGGGGTCCGACCCAGGCGAGCCGAACCTGTAGAACTCCGCATGACGGGCAGTTCACACGCGGGACCGGGACGATCAGCTCGACCGACCAGGTGCCGTGTGGAATGTCGCGAATTCGGCGCTCGACGCGGTCGTAGATAGGGCAGCGCTTGCGGCATCCAGGGCAGGCCGGCCGTGAACTGAGGGATTCGAGTCGAATCCACAGGACCTCGATCCATGGCTTCTCGACCTCGAGAGCGCGATAGCCTGGAATCGCCAGCAGTTCCGAGATAGGATTGCGGTCGCGCATGGGCTCCTCCTGGTAGTCTGTGGAATGGTTGGTCAATCCCACGTTCTACCCGGAAAGCCCGTGCGTTTCTACTCATGCGACCTCGCGGGGTCATGCTCCGCACGGAACTGGACAGGTGCCCTCGGCAGCGCTACGTGCCGATCACGGAAACCGCTTGGCAACCTGGATTTCGGGAAACGAAGGCACTCCTCGGTCGTCCCCACTCAGGGAGAGGCGGGGGGGTGGATAGGGGGTCCGGGGGAAAGGGTCCCCCGGCTAGCGACGTGGCAGACCCTGCCCCGTTCGCGTTCGAAAAGGCTCGCCGCGGATGGCCCTTCCGTCCAAAGCAGGTCACGCTCTTTCCGGGGGAAATGTCCATACGGCGCTGAGACACCTATCCACTCGAATTTGAGAAGAGCCGGTTTTCCACTGGATAGGCAAGCCAAGCTCGAACGCTGCACTGCTCATTCTCGATCGGAAGCCGTAGAGTATGGAGCGCCGTATGCGGCATCGCCCAGCGCGTGCTCGGAGGTCGCTACTCCTTGCCGCGTTCTGCCTTGCACAAGTTCTCATGGTCCCGGGACCTGCCTCCGGTCAAGACCAGGATCCGCCCATCGACACGGCGGTGAAGGCAAAGATCAGAGACAGATACGCGGCGATCACGCGCCAACTCGACACCGAGAACCTGCAGGCTGACGCCGTCGTTCCCACGATGGTACACTGGAAAACGGGGATGTTCAGCTACCCCACGCAAAGACTTCGTGCGTACGCCCCACAGGGCATCGATCTGGAGTTGGATCCGGAGAATCTCAACGTACTCGCGGTGTTTCGCTATAGCGCACTCGAGCGCGCCCAGGACCTGGATGCCAAGACCGGTGCACGCACACCGACGCTCTCGGCAGAAGAAGCCACTCGCCGGGCCCGGGAAGCCG
>JACRIP010000269.1 GCA_016220045.1 Planctomycetota bacterium | reverse complement strand
CTCTGCTCCCATCTCAGATCCTCGATGAAGGGGAGCGCATAGGCGAACTCTTGTCGAGCAACGCTCGAACTCGGGAGAGTTGGCACGAGTCGGCAGTGCCCATCCTGACCTCCTTAGGTTAGCGCTTATGGGGCGGACCCCCGTGTCCGCCCCGGCGTCCGCACCGATGAGAGTCTCCGGCGGCGCCGCCGCATGCCGGACACGGACCAGGCCGCGATCACGCCTGCCGTCGCGGCGGCACGCGACGAGTGGATCAAGGCAGCGCGGCGGAACTTCCTGAAGGGCTACGCGCAGCGGGACCAGGCCTACGAGAAGCTATTGCCGTGAGCTGGCCACTCGTGTCCTGGCAACGTCGAATCTGCCGGTTGCGACCTTGATAGGGGCGGGCCTTGTGCCCGCCCCGCAGGCCATCGTGTATGGCCCATCGGGGCGACCACAAGGGTCGCCCCTACACCGGGCGTGGCACGGCAAGAATCAACGTTGACGGGACACTAGGGAAAAGCGCTCTCCACTGCCAGGATCAAGCGGCATGACGCACATGCTCGATCCGGCGTTCAGCGAATCCGCGTCGGAGATCTCGGCACCGTGAGTAGCTTGTTCCTCTGCCTAAGCTTCCCGATCCTCGTACTCGCCCTCCCGGCAGCGCTGCGGCATGCCCGGATGCGGCGATTCTGGAACAGGGCCTGCACCGGCCGTCTGTGGAAGCGGCGTTTTCCTCACGCCGCAAAGGCCGAGATTCGGGAGTTCCTCGGCTTGTTCACGGACGCGTTCGGCTTCCGCGAGTCGCGGCGCCTGTGCTTCGCGCCGAATGATCGGGTGGCGAACGTCTATCGCGCCATGTATCCACCGTATGCGTTGAGCGACTGCATGGACCTGGAGACGCTGCTCATGTCCGTGGAAGACCGCTACGGCGTGGACTTGGGGCCCAACCCCTGGGAGGAGGTCACTCTCGGAGAGCTGTTTGCGCACACCGGTGCGCGCGCGGCATGACCCCGGCTTCGGGGGTGGTCAGCCACGTCGGGCGGAGGCAGCGGCGGAGTAGCGGCCGGGTCGCGGCGTGGTCGGAGACGCGAGGGACGTTTCCCGGCGGTACGTGCTGACGGCCGGGCACGACCGCACGCGAGAGCGAGCCCGGCCGGCAACCGTTGTTGGGCTGGCCACGATGGGGCGGCCACAAGGGCCGCCCCGACAAGACCATCCGCACTAGGTGCCGCCCGGAGCGGCCGACGCGACACCTGCGGCGACCGCCTCATCGAGCAGGAACCCAAGCGCCACCGAATCCGCTACTTCCCTTCCCCGCCCCCGTGCCCGTCTCCCGCCGGCTTGGCGTTCCCGCCCCCCGCTCCGCCCGCGCCGCCGCCCGGCTTGCGCTGCGGGAACGGCACCTCCACCTCCTTCGGCGGCGGGAACCGCACGTCCGTCCCCGCCAGCTCCCGCATCACCCGCAGCACCAACGCCGTCGCGCGCACCAGCTTCGCCGGCGCCAGTTTGTCCGGCGTGTCGTCCTCCGTGTGATACCCGGGAAACAGGCTGCTCGTCAGGTCCAGCGCCGCTACCCGCTCCTGATGGAACGGATAGTGGTCGCTCCCCCAGGGGAACGCAAACTCGATCGTCCCCTTCAGGTTCATCCCCTGCCGCCCGTTCACCCGCTGCACCAGGTCGTAGAACTCCGGATTGCGCAGCACCCCGATCACGTAAAGGTCCTTCGGCTCCCCGCGCGCCAGCATGTCCAGGTTCACCATCGCCACCGTGCGCTTGAGCGGCGCCGGCGGACTCGCCACGTACGCCCGCGAGCCCCAGAGCCCCCACTCCTCGCCCCCGAACGCCACGAAGATCACACTGCGCCGCGGCGGCTGCTTCGCCGTCGCCAGCACCCGCGCTACCTCGACCAGCGCCGCTACGCCCGAGGCGTTGTCGTTCGCCCCCGCGAAGTAGCGCCCCTCAGGTCCACGCCCGAGGTGATCGTGGTGCGCGCCCAGGATCACGTACTCCTTGGCCAGCTCCGGGTCGCCGCCTTCGAGCAGCCCCACCACGTTCTGCGTCGGGATCCGCCGCGACCCCACCAGACTCTCGCACGTCACCGTGACGCCCTTCACCGCGGACGACTCCGGGCGCATCGTCGCATCCAGCTTGCTCCCCGCCTGCGCGACCGTCGTGCCCGACGGCGCCAGCAGCGCGTCCGCCGCCTCCCGGCTCACCACAAAGCACGGAATCTTCACCGGCTCGTCCGGCAGCACCGCGCGCGACTGCGCCGACACCGCCAGGTACTCCGCCGTCCAGTTCTGCTTACCCGCCTCCGGCATCGCCAGCCGGTCCTTCAGCTTCTTCGGCAGGAAGTCCTGCCAGGTCGCCGCCGGCAGGTCGTCGGGCGGAAAATTCGCGTGCTGCGCGTCCAGCGCAATCAGGACCGCCACGGCGCCCCGCTCCTCCGCCGCCCGCGCCTTCGCCGCTTCCGTCGCCAGCCGCGCCCGCGCCGGGGTGCGGAACGGCCCCTCGGCGTCCCCCTCGCGCGGGGCGTGCGTGAGCACCAGCACGATTTTCCCCTGCACGTCGAGCCCCGCATAGTCGTCGTAGCCCGCGTCCGGCGCCGAAATTCCGTATCCGGCGAACACCAGAGGACCCGACGCCCGGCCGTTCGGGGTGAAGACCAGCGGGACGAAGTCCTTGCCGAAGGTGAACGCCCGCGGCGCATCCGCGGCGACGCCCGCCGCGGCCGGCGCAAAGCGCGCCTCCAGGGTGTTCGGGCCGCCCGGCTCGCGCGCCACGACGTCCACGTCGGTCAGAAAGCTCCCGCCCCGCCCCAGCGGCTTCAGCCCGGCCGCGCGAAACGCGTTGCCCACGTGCTCCGCCGCCGCGCGCCCGCCCGCCGTCGCCAGCCCGCGCCCCTCCAGCTCCGGCGCGCACAGGAAGCGCACCGTCTCGATCAGGTTCTTCGCGTCGAGCTCGCCGCTTCCGTCGCCCCCGGCCTCGTCACCCGCGCCCGCGCCCCCGCCCGCGCCCGCGCCCGGCCCGACGCCGGTCCCCGCACCACCCCCCGGCGGCGTCGAGAACTCGTGCTCCAGCGGCCGCCCCTCCGGCGCCAGGTCGCCCTCCTCGATCCGCTTCCCCTCGTCGAAGGCGTACCAGCCCTTCCACCCGTAGTAGAAGAGCAGCCGCGTCGCTTTCTGCGCCGCCGCCGGGGTCATGCCCCAGAACACCGTGATGGTGCGCCCCGGCGCGAACGGATTCTCGCCGCTCACCAGGAAGGCGTTCCCCGCCGCCGAGAACACGCGCTCGCCGAAGCCCACGGCGTCGGGCCGCAGCGTCGGGCCCGCGAACCCGGGCGCACGCAGCGCCCGCGCCGCGACCGTGTTCTCCTCCGGACCGCCGAGCACCAGGAGCGAATTCCCCGCCAGCTCGGCCGCGCCGACCGCGGCGTCGGCAACCACCTTCCAGCCGCCTTCGGCCGCAAGCTTGTCGGCCACGGACTTGAACGCCGCCGCCGCCGGCTCCACGGCGCGCCCGGGCAGCACGACCAGCCGCTGACGATCGTTCATGGTGCGGTTCAAGCAGGGTCGCACTTCGCCCGCGACCAGGCGCCGGAAGAGGTGCGACTCCGGATCGATCCGGATCGCCTGCGGCGCCGACTCCAGCTCGAACTCGAAGGAGCGCGAGGCCTCGGCCAGCTCCACCACCGTCGTGCGATCCCCGAGCGCGGTCCGGATCACCACCGGCAGCGATACGCGCCACGGCTCGCCCGCCTGCTCCAGCGTGGCCGACACCATGTAGCGCTCCGGCTCGCGCGAGCGCTGAACGACGGCCGTGGGACCCAGCCGGACCTCCGGGGCGCCGGCGCGATCGAGCATCTCCCCGAACAGCGGCTTCAGGTCTTGTCCCGAGACGGTCTCGAAGGCCAGGCGGATGTCGTTCCAGTTCGCCGCCGAGCCGCCCTTCTCCAGGATCAGCCGGCGCAGCCCGCTCCAGAACGCGGCATCGCCGACGCGCCGCCGCACCGCGTGGAAGATGAAGCTGCACTTCGAGTAGCCGACCTCGTTGTCGATCTCCGTGGTCTTGCCCTGGAACTTGCGCACCGGGTAGTCCGCGCCCGGCGCGACCAGGGCCGCGAACCGCGTCAGCGTGTGCCGCCGCGCCTCGCGCGCCTTCGCCGGTTCCTCCGTCGCCTCCACGTGGTAGTAGTTCGAGCAGTAGGAGGTCAGGCCTTCACACCAGTTCCCGTCCTGCGGATCGACGAAGACGAAGTTGCCCCACCAGCAGTGCAGGATCTCGTGCCCGAGACCCGAAGCGCCGAGGTAGCGGCCGCCCATCCTCACCACGTCGCGGCCGAGCAGCGTATAGGAGGGCATGCCGTAGCCGGTGGCGAAGAAGTTCTCGACGATCGAGAACCGGCGATAGGGGTAGCGCGTGAGCAATTGATTGAAGAAGCCGAGGAATTGCTTCGCCGCCTGCAGGTAGGCGGGGGCGAGCTCCTTTTCGCTCTCGAAGAGGTAGGTCGAAAGCTCGATGCCGTCCACGGTGTCGTTCGTGACGACGTAGCGCCCGGCGACCAGTGTGTAGCCGTCGGCCGGGATGGTGGAGGACCATACCGTGTGGAGCCGACCGCCCTCCTCGCGGCGCGCGACGCGCTGGTCCTGACCGACGACCTCCCAGCCGGCGGGCGTGCGCGCGGCGACCGTGAAGGTCGGGAAGGAGCCGGGCACGATCGGATACCACGCCCCTTCCGGACTCAGGTAAATCCCCTCGGTGCCGATGGTGGCGGCGGTGCGCTCGCCGACGACGAAGCGGACTTTCTCAGGCGCCTCGGGCGGCGCGTAGAGCTTGCCCTCCCAGGCGACGACGAGGACGGCCTCGCCGGCGGCGGCGGGCTCCGGCAGGCGCACCTCGATGCAGGCGGCGCCGTGCGGGAAGGGCGAGGCGTCGCCCGGGTTCGCGGAGACGTTGGTCCCGGAGGCGGGGGGCGCGCCGGCGTCGGCGAAGACGTTGACGGCGGCGCGTGCGTGCGCCGCGGGTTTGGGTTCCGCGCGCGTGGAGACCGACACCGAGGTGACGGCGAGGGCTTCGTTGAGCAGGAAGTGCACGCGATCGATGCCGGCGCGCGCGAAGCGCACGCGCAGGACGTCCTTGCCGGTCAGGCCGTGGGTCTCCGGATCGAGCGTGACCTCGATCTCGTGCGCGACGACCTGGACGTCGACCGTGGCGGCGACCGCAGGCACGGCCCCGCTACGGGCGCCGGACGCGGCCCCGGCGGCAGGGGCGGCGGCGGCCGTGGGCGCGGTTGCTCCGGACTTCGCCGTAGCGCCCGGCGCGCCCGCGGCGCTCGGGCTCGCCGGCCCGGCGGCTGCGGATTTTGCCGTAGCCGGAGGGACGGCGGCGGAAGCGCTGCCGTCCACCGCGGCGGCGCGCGGCGCGGCGGTCGGGGGCGTGCCCGCGCCGCTGCCTTCGGTGCACCCGGCGAGCAGGGCCAGACTCAGGAGAACCGCGCCCAGAGCGGATCGTGTCATCGGGATGGTCCTTTCATGGGGTCAGGGGCGCCTCGATCCGACGATCGGACCAAGACCAGGGGACTCCGGCGCCGACGAGCGCGCGGCGCAGGCGAGGACGCCTGCGCCACAAAGGTTCCGAGCAGGTCGCAGGTCGTTCGAGCAGGTCACCCGCCACTGTGGTGCAGGCGTCCCCGCCGGCACCCAAGGGCCATGGATCGCCGCCGGCAGTCGTGCTATCCGGCCCGGACGGCCACGGCGCCGACGAACTCCAGGGTGACCGGGATCTCGCCGTCCCAGCGCCAGCGTTCTTCGAGGTCGCGGATTGCGGCCCGGCGCACGGCGAGGAAGGTCGCTTCGGGCAGGGTCGTCCCGAAGGCGAGCTCGCCGCCGAGGCGCAGAAAGGCGGCGAAGGCCTCCTCGCCGTGCGCGAAGGCGAGCGTCAGTCCGTCCTGCCAAACGCGCGGCGGCGCGAACCCGGCGCGCTCCAGGCGCCGCCGCAGGTCGCGCGCGCTCCGCGGCAAACCCAGCGGCTCCAGGCGCGCGGGCAACTCGGGCAATTCCCGGAAGGCGCGCCGCAGCGCACGCAGCGGAATCTCGGGCGTGCCGTCCACGGCCTCGAGCAGGCCGAGACGGCCGCCGGGCAGGAGCGCGCGGCCGGCGGCGGCCCGCAGCGCGTCGGCCGAATCCCCGGCGAGCCCCCAGCCGGCGAGCGCCAGATCGACGCTGCCGGCGGGCAACGCACGCAGCGTCGGGAGCGCTTCCCCGTCGACCCAGACGACGCGGTCGAGCCCCGGCCGGCCCTCCAGGACGCGCCCGAGCGCGAGCCGGTCGAACCCCGCGGGCGGCACGGCCAGCACCTTGCCCGCGAGCGGGCCCGCCTCGAGCAGGCGCGGCAGCAGGCCACCCAGTCCGTTGCCCCAGGCGATCACCCGGCCTTCGCGGTTCCATTCCAGGCGTTCGAAGAGGCCGACGTAGGCGGCGCGCAGCTTGTCGAGCCAGGCCTCCTCGCCGCGCTCGCGCACGACCGGGGGGTAGGTCCGGGGCGGCGGGCGCAGCAGGCGCCGGAGTCGCTCGAACACCGATTCCTCACTTGCCGGGCGGGCGGCCGGACTCGGCGCCCGCCAGGACCTGCACCCAGAAACGCCCCGCGCGCCCGAAGCCTACCATCCGGAAGCGCGGTTCCACGAGGTTCTTGTGATGGCCGAGGCTGTCGCGCCACGCGTCGAAGATTTCCGCGGGCGAGTTTTCTCCCTCGGCGAGGTTCTCGCCGACCAGGTCGCTGACGAATCCCGCGGCGGCGGCGCGCCGGTCGACGGTCGCGCGCGCGCGGTCCGGCGCGATATGGCTGAAGTAGCCGCGCTCCAGCATGTCGCGCGCGTGTTCGGCCGCGGCGACGCCCAGGCGCGGCTCGTAGCTCAAGGGGCGCAGCCCAAGCGCCGTGCGGTAGTCGTTGGTCAGCGCGAGCACGGCGCGCAGGTCCTCCGGAAGATCCCCGACACAGGAGGCGTTGGCGGCGGCGATCGCACGCGCCTCGGTGCGGAAGGGCGACAGCTCGGGTTCGTCCAGCACGCGTTCCGGGGGCAGCGCGGCGGCGAGCTGCGCGGCGAGGGCCCGGCGGGCGGCGCCGATCTCGGCCGCGGCCGCGCTTTGCAGGGCGAGCAGGTACTCCGCGTCGGCCGCTTCCGCGAGCGGTCCGGGCGCGGCGGCGAGGCCACCCTCCGCCGTCTCGAACAGGCACTCGGCCGCCCGGTTGGCGAGGCGGTCGATCCGCCGCGCCAGCGCGCCCGCTTCCTGCGCCACCGGGTCGGCGCGTCCGGCGGCGGCGCCGCCGGGCCCGGCCGCGGCGGCGACGCCACGCTCGACCAGGAGCGTGCGCAACCGGTCGCGGGCCGCGAGCAGCGCGCGCCGGACGCGCCCGCGCGCCGCGGTCGCATCGTCGGCCCGGAGCTCCGCGCCGGCGGCCGCCATGCGTTCGCGGGCGAACACGGCCAGCGCCTGGGCGGCCGGCGCATCTTCCGCGGCCGCGCGCAGAAGCTCCGGCCGGTCGGCGGCGCCCGCGGCGCGGTAGCGCGCGAGCAGGGCGAGCCCGCGCTCCTCCTCAGGCGATCGCCCGACAGGTCCGGGCGCCGGCGTCGACGCGACGCCCGCGGCGGCGGGGGCCTCTCTTTCGAGGCGCAGGATCTCGTCGCGCGCGACGCGAAAGGTCGCCTTGCCGCTCTGGAAGCGGAGGTCGCGCGCGCTCTCTTCGACCACGACGCCGTCGAAGACCCGGCCGTCGCGCAGAATCAACCGGTCGGCCCAGGCGGCGGCCCCTCCGCCGGCCATGAGCGTGCAGAGGGCAAGTCCGGCGCGACGAGCGTTGCAGTGTCTCATAGGCGCGGTATTTTACGCCGCGCGCCGCGGAAGAGCCACGAAAACGGCGGCGCCGCGGCGCGAGGGTGAGTGTCCGGCATTGCGACCGCGCGTATCCCCTCGATCGCCGTCCCGGCGACGCGGAGTGTCGGGCCGCCGTAACCGGCGCCCGTTAGTGGCACGTTGGCGCCGGTCGTTCTCGTACTCGTACTCGTACTCGTACTCGAACGCCCAGGGCATTCGAGTACGAGTACGAGATACGAGTACGACGGAGGCCACGTTTTCGATGCGTACGGCCGGTACGGTCGAGATCCAAGAGCGGTCATGCCCTTGGGGCGCGAGCGGACCTTGACCCTCCGCGGACCGCCGCTATAATACCCTCCCCGCGCACCGCCACCGCACCGCCGGAGCCCGCCATGCACCTCACGCTGAACGGCGAGACCCGGGAATTCGACGCCGGCCTCTCGCTGCTCGACCTGCTCGCCCGCATCGGGGTCACGCCGGAGGGCGTGGCCGTCGAACTCAACCTGGAAGTCGTACCGCGCGCGCGCCTCGCCCAGGTCCGGCTGCAGGAGGGCGACGCCGTCGAGGTCGTCTCTTTCGTCGGCGGCGGATAGCCGCTGTGCGTGCGGACGTCCTTCGACGGCGTTCAACCTCGTTCAACGTCGTTCAACGCCGTTGAACGCCGTTAGACGCCGACCGGCCAAAGACCATCGGGAGCTGACTCGCTATGCCCGCCGAACAACCGTACCCCCCGCTGCGGCTGGGCCGCTTCGAGCTGAAATCGCGCCTCATCACCGGCACCGGCAAGTATCCCTCGCACGAGGTGATGAAGCAGGCGCTGGAGGCCTCGGGCTGCGATTGCGTGACCCTGGCGGTGCGCCGCATCAACCTCGCGGACCGCTCCGGCGGCTCGCTCCTCGACGCGATCGACCGCACGCGCTACACCCTGCTCCCGAATACCGCCGCCTGCTACACCGCCGACGACGCCGTCCGCACCGCCCGACTCGCGCGCGAGGCCGGCCTTTCCGAACTGATCAAACTCGAAGTGATCGGCGACCCGACCACGCTCGCGCCGGACCCGATCGAAACGCTCAAGGCGACGAAGACCCTGGTGGCGGAGGGGTTCACCGTCCTGGCCTACACCAACGACGACCTGGTGCTGGCCCTGCGCCTGGAGGAGGCCGGGGCGACCAGCGTGATGCCGCTCGGCGCGCCGATCGGCTCGGGACTCGGCATCCTCAATCCCCTCAACATCCGCACGATCATCGAACGCCTGAAGGCGCCGGTGATCGTGGACGCGGGCGTGGGCACCGCCTCCGACGTCGCGGTGGCGATGGAGCTCGGCGCCGCGGGCGTGCTCATGAATACGGGAATCGCCGGAGCCCAGGACCCGGTTGCCATGGCGCGCGCCATGGGCCTTGCCTGTACCGCCGGCTGGCTGGCCGCGCGCGCCGGCCGCATTCCCAAGCGCACCGGCTTCGCGGTCCCCTCCAGCCCCGCCGCCGGCGTCCTTCCCCCGGTCCCGCCGCCTCGCGGCTAGCGCCACAAGGAGTCGCCATGAAAGGCATCGTGCTCGCCGGCGGTCTCGGTACTCGCCTCCACCCGCTCACCAAGATCACCAACAAACACCTGCTCCCGGTCTACAACCGGCCGATGATCTACTACCCGATCCAGACCCTGGTGGACGCGGGCATCGACGACATCATGATCGTCACCGGCGGCAACCACGCCGGCGACTTCCTGCGCCTGCTCGCCAACGGCAAGGACTTCGGCCTGCGCGGCATCAGCTATGCCTACCAGGAAGGGGAAGGCGGCATCGCCGCCGCCCTCGCACTCACCGAGCACTTCGCGCGCGGCGAGGCCATCGTCGTCGTGCTCGGCGACAACATCATCGAAGGGAACATCGCCGGCCCGGTCCGGCGCTTCCGCGAGCAGGGAAAGGGCGCGAAGATCCTGCTCAAGGAAGTCCCCGATCCGCAGCGCTTCGGCGTGCCCGTGCTCGACGGCCCGCGCGTCGTGCGCATCGAGGAGAAGCCGGCGCAGCCGAAATCCAACTACGCGGTGATCGGCATCTACTGCTTCGACAACCGCGTCTACGATTTCGCGCGCACGCTCAAGCCCTCGGCGCGCGGCGAGCTCGAGATCACCGACGTCAACAACCGCTTCATCGAGGAGGGTTCGATGACCTACGAAATCCTCGAAGGCTGGTGGACCGACGCGGGGACCTTCGAATCGCTGCACCACGCCTCGAACCTGGTCGCGGCGGGCGGCGCGAACCGGCGCTAGAACCATGGCAGGCGATGCAGGGTGGGCCGCCATGGCGTCACGAGGCGCCACGTGTTCTGGCCCTGTCGGGTTTGGAGGTTTGGGGGTTTAGACGTTTGGAGACTTCTGGGGTCCGACACCTTCCGAGGACCCGCAATCTCCCCGGCGGGAGCGGAGACCCCATACTCTCCAAACCGCCAAACCCCTAAACGCCCAAACCCCGCCGCCCCGACACCCCTCGGATCACTTGCCTTCCAGGCCCCCTTCCACGCCTTCCCCTCCGTCCGCCCGCCCGCCATCGGCTTCCCACCGCTCGAGCCGCGCGAAGAGCTCCCGTTCGATGGCCAGCCCCTGACCTGCCAGGTCGCGCTCGCAATGCGGGTCCGCGGTCACGTCGAAGAGCTTCACCACTTCGCCCTGTGCGCACGGGATGCGCACGAGCTTCCAGCGCTCGGTGCGGATGCAGCGCTGTTTGGTGGCCATTACCCAGGCGCGCGCTTCGTCGCGCAGCACCAGGTTGTAGCTGAAGTCCGGGTCGATGCGCAGCGTGCGGTCGAGCCGCGGCACCGCCACCGGCTCGACCCCGGGAATGCTGCGCTGGAACAGCAGGTAGGTAGTTTCCCCGAAGAATTCGAGGCCCAGGTCGTCGGCGGTCCCGGCGAGGTAGGGGCGCAGCGAGACCCCGTCCATGCCCGCGGGCGGCGGCAGGCCGAGCAGGTCGTAGAGGGTCGGCGCGAGGTCGATCGAGCGCACGATGCGCTCCACGTTGCGCGGCGCGAACCCGGGCGCGCGCAGCAGGAAGGGAATGCGGTTGCCCTGGTCGCCGCCGAGGAAGGTGACGCCGTGCCCGATCGTGACGCCCGGCTCGTAGAGGTCGTCGCCGTGGTCGGAGGTGACGAGGACCACGGTCCGATCGGCGAGGCCGAGGCGGTCGAGCGTGTCGAGCACGCGCCCGGCGCAGTCGTCGAACTGGCGCACGCAGCCGTCGTAGAGGTCGACGACCTGCTGGACGTCGCGCGGCGTGATCGGGAAATCGGTCTGGCCGCGGATGAACTTGTCCACTTCGAAGTTGAGGCCGTAGCGCAGGGGTCCGTCATAGGCCGGGTCGCAGAACAGCCGATTGTAGTCGCCGTAGCAGTGGTAGGGGAGGTGGGTGCAGGAGAGGAACCCGACGAGGCAGAAGGGGCGGTCCGCGCGGGCATACTCTTCGAGCCGGCGCTCGATGCGGCCGACGACGATCTCGGGCGTCGTGAACTTGGCGATCGTGCGCAGCGTCGGATACAGTTTATGCCCTAGCTCATTGTGGAAGTACCACGGCAGGACGATGTGGGCGCGGGCGGTGGCGTCGGCGACCGACGACGAGAAGGCCTGCCAGTCGCCGGCCTCGACCTCGTCGAAGCCGAAGTCGGCCAGGTGGAACATGGAGGAGCACCAGTCGCCGATCGCGGCGGTGCGGTAGCCGGCGCGGCGCAGGAGCGCGGGGAGGAGGGGGGAGCGCCGCGGGACGGCCTCGATCTCGGCGCGCGCGGGGAACATCTGGCGGATGCCGTGGGTGTGCGGGTACTGGCCGGTGAGGAAGGAGAGCCAGGACTCGAGCGTCGAGGCGGCGGGGACGTAGGCCTGCTGGAAATTGACGGCGCGCGCGCCCCAGGCGTCGAGGCGCGGCGTGGTCGGGCGGGGGTAGCCGTTGATTCCGAGGTGGTCGGCGCGCAGCGAATCGCTGCCGAGGATGAGGAGATTCAGCGGCCGGGCGGGGGCGGTCGCGGCCGCGGCGGAGGCGGCGCCGATCGGCGAGAGCCCGGGGACCGCGCCGCCCGCGAAACCCACCGCGACGAAGCCGACGATGGCGACGCCGGCGAGCCCGACCCCGGCGCCGACCTGTCGTCGGGCGCGCGCGGTCAGCCGTCCGAACGCGCGCGCGCCCAGGGCCGCGTACCAGAGGTCCAGGAGCGCGCCGCCCAGCCAGGCCGCCGCCACGATCCGCTCGCCGAGCAGCAACTCCGCCAACCAGCGCGGCGCCAGCTCCTGCGCGGCCAGCGTCAGGGGCTGGACCGGTCCGTCGGCGAATTCCGGGTGCATACGGTAGAATCGCACGGCGGCGAGGAGGTGCAGGAGTGCGAGCGCGGGGAACGCGAGCGCGGCGATACCAGCCGGACGGAGCCCGCGCGCCGCGGCCGCGCGGGCCGCCGGGTAGAGCACGACGGTCCCGGCCAACGCGAGCAGCGCGTACATGGGCAGGAGGGCGAGGTTAGTTCGCAGGGCGAATACCGCATGCTCGCCGAGCGCGGCGCGGGCGAAGTCGTTGTCGAGGCGGGCGGTGAAGCGGCAGAGCCCGGCCAGGCAGGCGAGAAAAATCGCTGCGTGGAAGGCGAGGGAGGCAAGGAGGAGGGGACGAAAGGCGCGCGGGTGGGCAGGCGCGACCGGCACCGGAACCCCGGCGGCCCCGCCGCCCGGCTCCGCGCTCGTCTTGCCCCCGGCGCGTGTGCTGTCGCTCATTGTCTTCACGCGCCGGTGCGCGCGGTTCCTTGCGCGCGGCCGGCGGTCGCGTGACTCCCTACGGTGAAACGGACTGGTAGGCGATGAGGGACTCGAACCCCCGACCTGCTGCGTGTAAAGCAGCCGCTCTAACCAACTGAGCTAATCGCCCGCCGCGCGACGGGAAAGTTTGGCGGTTTGAAGTTTGGCGGTTTGGCGATGTCCTTGGCGCGATCCGGGAGCACCGGTCGGATGCGGTTTCGCGCCGCGGCCCTGCGACGCGCGCGGCGGCAACCCCGCAGACCCGGCGGGGCGAACACCGGGGTCCGCCCCTACGTCCGGCCGCGATTCTCGTAGGGGCGGACCCCTGTGTCCGCCCCGGGGTGGCGCGGCCGGCGCGTTTCGCGACCGCCTCCAGCGCCGACTCTCACACCGGTCACCGATACCGGCGTTCAGGCCCCCCCCCGCCCGCGGCGTCCGCAGGAGCAGGCAGGCGCCGGCGTCGCGGCTCGGGCTCTCACCGTACCGCCGGCGCGCCGCTCGCAGGGGCATTCCCCGATGCCGCCGGCGCGGGCGCCGCGGCGGGAGTCAGCCCCGCCAGCCCTTCGTACATGCGCTTCGCCAGACCATTGATCGCCTGCACCAGCGCGCCGTTCACGTTGTCGCTCGCCGTGGCCAGCATTCGCTGCTTCTCCTCGAAGCCCGCGGCGCACTCGCCGCGCCACGCGACTTCCGCGGAGCGCGGATCCAGCAACTGGACTTCCACCAACTCGACCTTCGCGCCCGCGTCGCTCCCCAACACTACGCCCGCGGCCGTCCCGTAGATGCCGGCAGGCATGAGCAGCAGGGAACGCAGCAGGTTGAGCTCGCGCCAGCCCACGAAGTGCCGCACCGTGGCCCGCACCACCAGATCGACGCCGGCCGGCGTCGCGGCTACCGCCTGCTCACGCAGGTGCACGTCGGACCAATCGACGTCCAGGTAGGTGCATTCCTCGAAGACGCGGGTCAGCGCGAGCTGCTGCGCCGTGGCGCGCGAAATGGCGACGCGCACCGCGCCGGCATACATTTCGTCGTTCGTGTAGTCGAAGCGCTTGAAGTAGGAGTCGACCAGTTCCCGTTCCTCGCGCGGGCGACCATCGGCGAAGCGGGTGACGGCGACGCGCAGCGGCAGCGGATCGGCGACCCGCCAGACGTACTCGGGATCCACTTCCTGGTTGACGGATGCCGAACACCCGGCCAGGAGAAGGCAGGCGAGCAGGGCGCCGAGCCGGGGCCAGGGGCCCGAGGCGCTTTCCCGCGGACGGCGAGCGCTGGCGGGCATCATGATTTGGGAGATGCCGGTCGCTGATACTCGAAGCCCTCGCCCGCGATCGCGCGGCGCAAGGCTTCGGGGAATTCGGTCACCGAGATCGGCTTCGCCAGGTAGCCGTTGGCCCCGGCCTCCAGCGCCTTGATGGCATCCTCCTGGAGGATCGAGGCGGAGACGACCAGCACGGGGATCCGCTTGCGCTCGGGCCAGGCGCGCAGTTCGCGCAGGAAGGAGAATCCGTCCGCGCCGGGCAGGCTGAGGTCGAGCACGATCGCGCTCGGCTTCATCTGCTGAAGCGCCGTCAGTCCTTCGCGGACGCTGGAGGCGCCGACCACGGTGTATCCGTGCATCTCCAGGATGTCATGGACCAACTGCCGTTGGTTGGTGTCGTCATCCACCACCAGGACGGTGCGCACGCGAGTGACATCGGATCCGGGAGGAGGGACGGAGAGGGGGCTCATGAAGACTCCTGGAAGTACTACGTCCGACAGACGGGCGGTATTTTCCCATCCCGGCGCGGGAGTGTCAAGCGATCACCGGGGTCGGGTGCAGGGGGGAGGGGCAGAGGGAGGGGCGGGAGGAGGGGCGGGAGGAGGACGGAACGACGGAACCACAGAGGCACAGAGACTCAGGTCGGGCGATGCCCGAAACCCAAGCGCAAGTCTGGCGGTGCGTCGATTGGGCGATTTGGCGATTGTGTGATTGGGCGATTACGGAGCTGACGCGGTAGCGTTATCCCGCCCATGCGACTGCCGAAAAGCTTGCCGGAAAAACACGCTTTCGGACAT
>JACRIP010000268.1 GCA_016220045.1 Planctomycetota bacterium | reverse complement strand
CGCGACCAGGTCGGCGACGAGGCCGAGGCCCTGCGCATCCTCGAACGCAACTGGAACAGCCTGCAGCGCACCGCCCCCCTCTCCCTCACCACCGCCACCTTCTGCAGTTCCGCCGAGGGCTTCGGCCGCTTCACGCCGATCCGCGTCCGCGAGTTCCGCGCCGGCCAGCAGGTCGCCATTTACTGCGAGCTCGACAACTTCGAGTGCCGCTCCCTCGCCGACACCCGCTACTCGGTCGCCGTCCACGTCGATTTCGACATCCTCATCCCCGGCCCCACCGACCGCGCCGTCGAGATCGACAACCCCGAACGCTACGTGCGCGACCAGGAATGGGTCACCGCCCGGCCGATCCACGACCTCTGGTTCGGCCTGCGCATCCGCCTGCCCAAGGGCCTGATCCCCGGCCCCTACGTGCTTCGCCTGACGGTGCACGACGCCCAGTCCGAGAAGCGGACCGAGGCGCGCATCCCCTTCTACGTGAAATAGCGCGATTTGAAGGTTGACGCGGCGGCGAAAATCGGGGATGATGCGGGGACGTCCGTGAGCCGTCCGCCGGAGGGGTAGCCGGCGCGCTTCGCGGACCCCCCGAGAGATCGCAGAGACGCTTGAGGTGCGCGTGAGGAGAGGGAACTCCCGGACCCCGGCCGCGGCGCTGGCGATGGCGGCGGCGCTGCTCGCGGCGGCCGTCGCCGGCTGCACGCAGGTCAAGCCCGGCAAGGCGGCCGCGCGTTCGACCGACGAAGCGCTTTCCACCCCGGCTCGTGCCGGCGCGGATTCCGCTCACGCCGCGGCCCCGCTCCCGGCCGCCCTCCCGGCCCCGTCCGCCGCCGCCGCCGCCTCCTCCTCCGCTCCCGCCGCGACGCGCGCCCTCTCCCCCGCCGAACTCGCCTCCCGCCTCCAGAGCGCCGAGACCCGGTTCGGCGCCGGCATGGAAGCCTACTACGCCGGCGACCTCGACCGGGCGATCGCGGAGTTCCGCGCCGTCGTCCGCGCCCGGCCCTTCCTCGCCGCGGCGCATCTCTTCCTCGCCCGCAGCTATCGCGCGCGCGGCTGGCGCGATGCCGCCATCGCCGGCTTCGAGAAGGCGATCGAGCTGGACACCACCGATCGCGAAGCCCGCCTGGCGCTCGCCGAGCTCCTCGACGAAAGCGGTCAGCGCGACGCCGCGCTCGCGCTCTACGAGCGCCTGGGCGCCTCCTTCCCCAACGATCCGCGCGTCCTCACCGCGCTGGCGCTGCACCATTCGAAGAATGGCCGCGACCCGCGCGCCGCGCTGCTCTTCCGCAAGGCGCTGGCGCTGGCCCCGGACCACCTGCCGGCCTTCCGCGGGCTGGTGGATTTCCTGGCCTCGAAGGGCACGCCGGCCGAAATCGGCGAACTGGTCGAGACCACGGCGGCCGCCGCGCGCCGGCGCCCGGGCGCGCTCGACCTTGAGGTCGGCGACGTCTACGCGCAACGCGAGCAGTACAAGGACGCGCTGGAATGGTACCGCCGGGCGGGGAGCCTGGAACCCTACAGCGCCGGATCCTACGAGAAGATCGGCGACCTGTGGCTGCGACTGGGGCGCGCGCGCGACGCGCTGGCCTACCTGCGCACCGGACTCGACTATAACCCGGGCTCCACGTCGCTGCGCACGCGCCTGGCGGACGCCTACCGCGAGACCGGCGATCCGCGTCTGGCGGCGCTCCACTACCGCCGCGTACTGCACGAGGATCCGCGCGCGGTCTCCGCCCGCCTCGGCCTCGCCGACTGCTACCTGGCCGAGGACGACCTCGGCCCGGCGCTCGGCGAGCTCGCCCGCGCCCGCACCTTGCACCCGGACCACCCCGGCGTCCACGACCGGCTCGGGCTCGCCTACCGGCGCGGGGAGGACCCGCGCGCCGCCGTCGCCGAGTTCCGGCGCGCCCTGGAGCTCGATCCGAACCACTTCGCGGCCGCCATGGCCCTCCAGGGGAAGTGAGCGGGGTCAGGTAACCACCTCGTCCGACTCCTGGTCTTTCCGCAATCCGGTCACCCTTCCTTCCCCACGAGGCACACCATGAAGTTCTTCCTCGATACCGCCAGCGTCAAGGAGATCCGCGAGGCCGCCGCGCTCGGCGTGCTCGACGGCGTAACCACCAATCCCACCCTGGTCGCGAAAGAGAAGCGCAACTTCCGGGAGTGCGTGAAGGAGATCTGCGCCCTCGTCGACGGCCCGGTAAGCGCCGAGGTGGTTACCCTCGTCGCCGAGGAGATGGTGGCCGAGGGACGCGAGCTCGCGAAGATCGCGAAGAACGTCGTGGTCAAGGTGCCGCTGACCAAGGAAGGGTTGAAGGCGACGCGCATTCTCTCGCGCGAGGGCACGCGGGTGAACGTGACGCTGTGTTTTTCGGCGACGCAGGCGCTGATCGCGGCGAAGGCGGGCGCGAGCTACATCAGTCCGTTCGTGGGGCGGCTCGACGACCGCGGCCATGACGGCATGGCGCTGATCCGCGACATCAAGCAGATCTACGACAACTACCGGTTTCCGACCGAGATCCTGGTCGCGAGCATCCGGCATCCGTTGCACGTGGTGGACGCGGCGAAGATGGGCGCGCACGTCGCGACCATGCCGCTGTCGGTCTTCGACAAGCTGATCCAGCACCCGCTCACCGACCTGGGGCTGGAGGCGTTTCTGGCCGACTGGAAGAAGGTGCCTCAATAGGAGAGCGCGGATTGAAGAGCCGTGCGGTCCGGCGGGGGGAGGGCCGCGGGCCGTGGCGGCCGCGCCTCCGACGCCTTCGAGTTCCCGACCTGGTCCTGCCTCTGGCGCTGTTCGCGTCGCTGCTTGCCGGCTGCCGCTCCGCGCCGGTCCCGGACGCCCGCCCGGGCGCCGATCCGGTCTACGCCCAGGCCGAGGCCGCCTTCCTCGCCGGCTCCTGGGATGCGGCGATCGCCGCCTACACGAAATTCCTGAGCACACCCGGCGCCGTCGCCTTCGCGCCCGAAACGCACCTGCGCATCGCCGCCTGCCACCTGGCGGCGGGGCGGCCGACGCAGGCGCTGCCCGCTCTCGACCGCGCGCTGCCGAATGCGGCCTTCCCCTGGCTGCAGGCGGAAGTCCTGGCGACGCGCGGCGACGCCCACCGCCTGCTCGGCGACCTCCCGCGCGCCGAGAGCGACTACCGGCGCGCGCTCGAGGCCGCCCCGCGCGAGGTGCGGGAGGCCGAAGTGCGTTTCCATCTCGCGCAGGTGCTGGCGCGGGCCGGACGCTGGGAGGATTCGCGCGCGGAGATGCGCTCGGTGGCGGCGCGTTTTCCGAGTTCCTCCTTCGCGCCGTTGGCGGCGGAGCGGGCGGCGCTGGCGGACCGTTCCTTCTGGGTTCAGCTCGGGCTTTTCCCCGAGCCGGCCGACGCGCGTGCGCGCTGCCGCGACCTGGCCACGCGCGGCCTGCGGGCGACGATCGCGCCGCTGCTCGCCTCCGGCCGCACGCTGTCGGCGGTCCGCATCGGGCCGTACGAAACCTACGAGGCGGCGGAGCGCGCCGCGCGCGACGCGCGGGCGGCGGGGGTGGGCGCGGCGGAGGTCGTCCCGTGACGGCGAACGGACGATGGCACGTCCAGGCGGGGTTTGGAGGTTTGGAGGTTTGGGAGTTTGGAAACTGTCGGTTTCTCGCGAGCTGCATGGCCGATTCGCTGGGTTGAGGTGAGATTGTGGCGACCTGGAGCCGCTTCGAGGAAATCGAGGCTTGGCAGCGAGCGCGGGAACTGACCCGCGAAATCTATGGGTGTTCGAAGACCGGCCCCTTCAGCCGGGATTTCGGCCTGCGCGACCAGGTCCGCGATGCCGCCATCTCGGTCATGTCGAACATCGCCGAGGGCTTCGGCCGGCGGGGCACGCAGGAGTTCCTGCAGTTCCTGTCCTACGCGTGCGGTTCTTCCACCGAGGTCGAGTCCGAGCTCTACGTCGCCCTGGATCAGGAGTACATCGATCTCCCGACGTTCACGCGCCTGCAAGCCCAGGTGCAGCGCACGCGTTACCTCATCCTCGGCCTGATGGAGTACCTCCGCGGCTGCGGCATCCGGGGTTCCAAGTATCGCACCGACTCTGTCCGCGAAATCGCACCCCAGTACGAGACTCCCGTACCCAAGAAAAAGCGCTCCGCCGAGGGAAAGGCCCGCTCGCAACACCAAAAACCCCCAAACCCCTAAACGTCAAACCGTCCAAACCTCGTCCCGCCAAACTCCTAAACTTCAAACCGTCCAAACCTAGCGGTGCGCCCCCGCGCGGCCTTTCCGCCCTCCCCTCCCTCCCCGCGAGACCCCCCATGACGCCGCTGATGGAACAGTACCACGCCATAAAAAAAGACCACCCGAACGAACTCCTGTTCTTCCGGCTCGGCGACTTCTACGAGATGTTCTACGAGGACGCGAAGGCCGCGTCGCGCGCCGTGGGACTGACCTTGACCTCCCGCTTCAAGGGGGACAAGGCCGTTCCCATGGCCGGCGTGCCCGTCGTGTCCGTCAATACCTACCTCGCCCGCCTGCTGCGCGCCGGCTTCCGCGTCGCCGTCTGCGAACAGACCCAGGAGGCCGAGGAGGCCGAGGGTCTCGTCGAACGCGCCGTCGTCCGCGTCATCACCGCCGGCACCCTCACCGAGGAAGGATTGCTCGATCAGAAACAGGCGAACTTCCTCGCCGCCGTCTGCCCCGACGGCGCGCGCTTCGGCCTCGCCTGGATCGACCTGTCCACCGGTCAATTCCGCGCCGAGGACGTCGAACGCCGCGAACTGCTCGACGAATTCGCCCGCATCGACGCCGCCGAAGCCCTGGTGCCCGAGTCGGCCGTTGATACGGAGCTGGCACGCGACCTGCGGCCGCTCGTGCGCTCCTCGCTCACCGCGTGCCCCGACTGGACCTTCGAGCGCAAGAACGCCGCGCGCCTGCTCGCCGAGCACTTCGGCACCCGCTCCCTCGCAGGCTTCGGCTGCGACGACCTCGGGGCCGGCGTGGCCGCCGCCGGCGCCGCGCTGGCCTACCTCCAGCAGACCCAGAAGAGCGCCCTCGGGCACATCACCCAGATCGAGCGGTTCGCCCGCGGCGCCCACCTGCTGCTCGATCGCGCCACGCAGGCCTCGCTGGAGCTGGTGCAGACGCTGCGCGGTCGCGAGGTCAAGGGCACCCTGCTCTGGGTGCTCGACCGCACCCGCACCCCGATGGGCGCCCGCCTGCTGCGCGACTGGATCACCACCCCCCTGGTGGACGCCGCCGCCATCCGCGCGCGCCACGATGCGGTCGCGGAACTGGCCGAGGGGGCGACCGTGCGCGACGGGCTGGAGAAGGTGCTCGGGCAGATCCCGGATATCGAGCGCATCGCCGCGACCCTCGGCTCCGGCCGCGCCCACGGCCGCCACCTGGCCGGGTTGCGTCAGGCACTCACCCTGCTTCCGGGCGTGGTCGAGGCCCTGCGGCCGGCGCGCTCCCCGCTCCTCGCCGCCGCCGCCGCCGCGCTCGCAGCGTCCCCCTCCCCCGCCCGCCAGCGCGCGTCCGCACTGGCGCCGTGCCCCGCCGCCGCCGCGGCGCCGCCGGGTGCCGCCGGG
>JACRIP010000267.1 GCA_016220045.1 Planctomycetota bacterium | reverse complement strand
TCCCCAAGGGTTGTACGCATGCGCGCTCTCACGGCCATCCTCGGACCGACGTTGCAAAAAGAACGGCTCGCGCGCGTGCGCGCGCCGGGCGCGATGGCGTGGTTCATGGCCTACACCGGACTCCTGGCCCTCGGCTGCGCCGCCATCTACTTCATCGAGAACCCGCAGCCGACCCCGACCATCGGCGTCGGCTGGAATGCGGGACTTCCCGTATTCCGCAGCCTGGTCTTCCTCCAGGCCGCGCTCATCCTGCTCGTCGCACCGGGTTTGACCTGCTCGGTCTTTTCCGGCGAGAAGGAGAGCGGGACCTTCGACCTGCTGATGACCGTGCCGGTGGATCCGACCGATCTGGTGATGGGGAAGCTGCTCGCCTCGCTGGCGCTCCTCGGCCTCCGGGTCGGGGCGTCGCTGCCGCTGGCGGGGCTCTGCCTGCTCCTGGGCGGGGTCGAGCCGTGGGGGGTGCTGGGAGCCTATCTGGCGCTGGGCCTCCTGGCGCTGTCGACCGGCCTGCTGGGCACCTGGGCCTCGGCCGCGCTCCAGCGCACGGCGGCGGCGGGAATCGCGGCCTACGCTTGCGAGTCCGCCGTCCTGGCCTGGGGAGTCCTCGATGGCCGATTCTCCTCATTGCGCGGCAGCGGCTTCATGAGCGGGTACGAGAGCATCCGCGGGATCGTGATCGCCATCGGCCTGGCCTGGGTCTGTTGGTCGGTGCTGCGGCCGGCCCTCGACCACTACCACCGGGCCTACGACCAGGCCGGCTGCGTCTTCACCGTGCTCATGTTCCTGATTGTCGGCCTGCCCTTGATGCTGGCGGTCCTCGGGGGCTTGCCGCATCTCCTGAGCGCGCTCAATCCCTTCCTGATCCTCGACGCCGTGTGCGGCCGCGGCGGCGCCAACACCGGCCTCTTCATGGTTCCGGCCGTGGGCGGCGACACCGGCGTGCTCGCGGCGATCGGCGCCTTCGGCCACGGCGGGCTGGCGGTCTTCTTCGCCTTCCGCACCCGGCGCGCGGTACGGCAGATGCTCACGCCCGAAATGGAAATCGCCCCGGCGCGCGGCGACCTTTTCGCGGGACGGCCGGCATGAAGCAGGCGCGGAGCAGGCAGAGCACGGTCCTCCCGCTGGTGCTGGGGTTGCTCCTGGCGCTGGCGCCCGGGGGTCCCGGCCTGCGTTCGGCCACGGCCGAGGAGGACCCCGGGCTCGCGCTCGCGGTCGAGATCGGCCTGGGCGGCGCGCGCGGGCTC
The DNA here is from genome assembly GCA_016220045.1 of Planctomycetota bacterium. Taxonomy (GTDB): domain Bacteria; phylum Planctomycetota; class MHYJ01; order WSZJ01; family JACPWG01; genus JACRIP01. The sequence continues at coordinate 2,841 of JACRIP010000267.1, read as the reverse complement.
AACGAGTGGACCCCGGTGCGGGTCACGGCCGCCAACGCGGGCGCGGATTGGCAGGGCCTGCTGGTGCTGACGCCCGACGACTACGGGGAGCGGCGGCGATCCACGGCGCGCGCCCTCGAGCTGCCGCGCGGCGCCCGGCGGACGTACTGGTTTTACCTGAAGCTGCCTTCCGCCGGGGAACTGCACGTCCGCCTGAAAGCGCGGCGCTGGCGCGCGCTCGACCTCGCGCTGAATGGACCGGTCGGGCAGCCGATGATCGCGGTGCTGGGGGAGGCGGACTGGCCGACCGGCGTGCTGGAGAACGCGAGCGCGCCGGCCGCGTGGGTGATCCAGCTCGATGCGGAGCGCATGCCGGACAACTGGATGGGCTTCCGCTCGCTGGCGTGGGCGGTGCTGCCCACGGCGCAGGTCTCGGCCTTCGGGCGGCTCGAAGCGGCCGAGGCCTTCGCCGGCTGGGTGCGCGCCGGGGGGCGCGCCGTCGTGGTCGCGGCGCGCGGCTCGACGGGGGTCCGCGGTACGATCCTGGAAGGGCTCCTGCCGGCGGAGGTCGGGGAGCTGGCCGAAACCGACCGCACGGAGGCGATCGGCCGGCTGGCGGACGTGCCGCCCCCGGCGGCGGGACGCTTCGCCTTCTCCCGCCTCACGGCCGTGCGCGGGGACGTGCTGGCGCGGGAGGGGGAGCTGCCGCTCGTCGTGCGCGGCCGCGTGGGGCTCGGGGAGATCATCCTCCTGGCTTTCGATCCCGCCGCCGGGCCCTTTCGCCGCTGGACCGGGAGCGCGGCGCTGTGGCGCCGCCTCTATCAAGGAGATCCCGTAGCCCGGTCGGAGGCGGAGGAGCTCGATGCGGGGGTCCGGGCGAACTGGCGCTACTACGAGAGCCCGGTCGTTCCGCTCTTGGAAAGCTGCGTGGTCCGCGAGCAGGTGTCCTTCGGGCTGCTCACCCTGCTCCTCCTCGGCTACGCATTCGCGCTCGGCCCCGGCGACTGGATCGTACTGCGGCGCCTGCGACGGCCGGGCTGGATGTGGATCACCTTCGTGCTCTGGGCCGCGCTCTTCGGCTCCGGTGTTTACTGGTTGAGCATGCGCGGCCGCGCGCCGGACGCGGCGCTGCAACGGATCTCGCTGGTGGACCTGGATGCGGAGTCGGGCTGGATGGCGGGCCGGACCTATGTGGGCTTCTACACGCCGAGCTCCGGCGCCTTCGATTTCCTGCCGCAGAATGGAGAGGGATTCGTCGAACTGCACCGCGAGGCCCGGACCTGGCGGAACCGCAACGAAGCCCGCAGCCTGGAAGGCTCCGGAACGTTCGACGCCTCCGCCGGGTGCGCGCTGCGCGACGAGTGGTTCTGGGCCGCCCAGATGAGACACTTCGAGGTCGAGTGGCGCGGCGGGCCCGAACTGGGCTTCGGGGTGCAGGCGCGGATCGAGGGGACGCGGTTGTGGGTGAAGAACCGTGGCCCGGCGCGGCTGGAGAACCTGGTGTTGGCCACCGAGCTGGGAATGTTCGAGGGTCTGGGGGAGGTGGCGCCCGGCGCCGAGGCGTGGCTGCCGCTGGGGACGGCGACCCCGCGCGCGAAGTGGCTGGAGGCGAACCAGCCGTGGCGGTACTACCAGGGGAGCCTGCCGGCGGTGAGCGACTCCGCGACCCTCCTCGGCCGCGCCTGGCGGGAGGTCTATCGGATCGCGCTGGCGCCCGCCGGCGTGACGTCGTTCGGGGAGGATACGGCGGGGGCGGGCGCCTTTCCGACCGGCCGCGACCTGCATACCTGGGTGCGCGCCGGCGGGAAGCTGCTGCTCGGCTCGGTGGCCCGATCGCCCTACCGCCTGCAGGTTGCGGGGGCGAGCCCGGTGGAGTTGGACGTGTGCGTGCTGCGCGTGTTTTTTGAATAGGCGGGGATCACCATGATCGAGATGACCGGCCTGACCAAGACCTACGGCGGCACCACGGCGGTGCGGGGCCTGACCCTCAAGGTCGAGAAGGGCGACATCTACGGCTTCATCGGGCCGAACGGCGCGGGGAAGACGACGACGATCCGGATGCTCGCGACGCTCCTGACGCCGAGCTCGGGCGAGGCGCGGGTGTGCGGGTTCCGGGTGGACGGCCAGGCGAAGGAGGTGCGGCGGGTGATCGGGTACATGCCGGACTCGTTCGGCGTGTACGAGGAGATGCGGGTGGACGAGTACCTGGAGTTCTTCGCCGCGGCCTACGGGATCAAGCGGGGAGCGCGGCCGAAGGTGGTACAGGACATCCTGGAGCTGGTGGACCTGTGGCACAAGCGGGAGGACGTGATCGGCAACCTGTCGCGCGGCACGCAGCAGCGGCTGGGGCTGGCGCGGGTGCTGGTGCACGATCCGCAGGTGCTGCTCCTGGACGAACCGGCATCAGGTCTTGACCCGAGGGCACGCGTGGAGATCCGGGAGTTGATCCGCGAGCTGGGGCGGATGGGGAAGACGATCCTGATCTCCTCGCACATCCTGCCGGAGCTGGGCGACCTGTGCAACAAGGTGGGGATCATCGAGAAGGGGCAATTGGTATATACGGGACCGGTGTCGGAGGTGGCGCGGCAGGTGCAGGCGGGGCGGGTGGTGATGGTGCGCGTGGCGGAGCGGATGGAGGAGGCGCAGGCGTTGCTGGCGCGGCGGCCGGAGGTGGCGGGCGTGAACTTGGAGGGCGGGGCGTTGCGGGTGGCGCTGGTGGAGGCGGGGGCGGGGGGTGCGAATGCGGGAGGCGTGGGGGGTGCGGGGGGTGCGGGAGCCGTGGGTAGCGCGCGCATACCCTCTCCCCGGCCCTCCCCCGCTGCGGCGGGGGAGGGGGACGGTGGGGGTGCGGGAGCGCGGGGC
>JACRIP010000266.1 GCA_016220045.1 Planctomycetota bacterium | reverse complement strand
CTCTGTGCTACTAATCTCTGAAAGCGTGGTTTTCCGGCAAGCTTTTCGGCAGTCGCCTTGGCGGGATAACGCTACGCTACCGCGTCGGCTCCGTAATCGCCCAATCACACAATCGCCAAATCGCCCAATCGAAGCACCTCCAGACGTGCGCTTGGGTTTCGGGCATCGCCCGACCTGTATCTCTGTGCCTCTGTGGTTCAGTCGTAGTTCCGCAATACCGGACATGCACCCCGAAAATCCCTTCCCTTTCCTTCCTCGGACGCTAGAATGGCCTCCCCTCGGTACTGGGGCCCGAACATTCGCACACGGAACGGAGGAGACGATGCAGCGCAGTCTGAGCCTGGCGGTCGCAGCGGCGGCAACGGCGGCGGCGGCACTTCTTGGGAGCACCGTGCTCCGCGCCCAGGAGCCGCCGAAGGACGAACACAAGATCGAAGGCAATCCGAAGGCGCTCAAGGCGCGCGACAACGTCGCCAACGCCACCGCCATCGCCAAGAAGTGGAAAGCCGACGCCGTCCTGGTCAGCATCAAGGGCATCTACGTCAAGGAAGACGGCACCGTCGACGTCTCCAGCGCCGAAGAGGCCGCCGCGTACTGGGGCTACTACTTCTTCTCACCCGCCACCAAGACCGAGGGCGAGGATGATTCGGCCGCCCGCCTCTCCGTGGTCCTCGCCGGCGGCAAGGTCGAGCAGACCCCGAGCGACAACTCCTTCGTCGAGAAGGTGGCGTTGCCCGATGACTTCATCGACAGCGACAAGGTTTGGGCTGCCGCCAAGAAGGCCGACGCCGCGCTCACCGGCACCGCCATGGTCGACCTCTCGCATCACGAGGAATCGACCGACCACCCGCACCAGTGGGTCTTCACGTCGGAGACCGGCTTCACCGGCCAGTACGACGCCAAGACCGGAGATCCGGTCGCGCCCTGAGCGGGGATTGCCGCGCCCGGCCGCGACCGGCCGCGACCGCAGGTAACGCATGCTCTACGGCATCGCGGCCTATCTCTGGTGGGGGCTGGTGGCGGTCTACTTCAAGGCCGTCGCCGACGTCCCGGCGCCCGAGATCCTCGCCCATCGCATGCTCTGGTCGCTGGTCCTGGTGGGCGGACTGATCGGCGCCCGCGGCCGCTGGGCGGACGTGCGCGCCGCGGTCGCCGCGCCGCGCACCTTTCTCACGCTCGCCGCCACCACGCTCCTCATCGCCACCAACTGGTTCCTCTTCATCTGGACGGTCACGACCGGCCAAATGCTGCAGGCCAGCCTCGGGTACTTCATCAATCCCCTGGTGAATGTCCTGCTGGGCGCGCTCTTCCTGCACGAGCGCCTGCGGCCGCGGCAATGGGCGAGCGTCGCGCTCGCGGCGGGGGCGGTGCTCTACCTGACGATCTCGCTGCGCACGCTGCCGACGGTCGCGCTCGTCCTCGCCGTGACCTTCGCCTTCTACGGGATGCTGCGCAAGACCGTGCGCGCCGACGCGCTGGTCGGGCTGACGGTCGAAACCGGGCTGCTCGCCCCCTTCGCGCTTGCCTACTTGATCTACCTGAAGTGCTCGGGTGAGCTGGCCTTCGCGGGCCCCTCGTGGCGGATCAACCTGCTGCTGCCGGCGGCGGGGATCGTCACGGCGGTGCCGCTGCTGCTCTTTGCGCATGCGGTGCGGCGGCTGCGGCTGTCGACGGTAGGGTTTCTGCAGTATATTTCGCCGAGCCTGCAGTTCCTGCTCGCGGTGGTCGCGTTTGGCGAGTCCTTCACGGCGACGCAGCGGGTCGCCGTCGGCCTGATCTGGACGGCGCTGGCGCTCTACACGATGGACGGGCTCGCGGCCGGACGCGGGGCCGCGCGGGCGAGCGGGTCAGGGGCGGCGGCGGCGCCGGCGGCGGCGGGGGGCGCGCCGATTCCCTCGGGCGGCGAAACGCGGGTCTACGGCGCTACGACGGCCACGGCCGCGGCGGGCCCGCCGGCGCCGCGGGGGTGACTCCGCGAACCGCCGGCCGCACGCGCCTTCATTGCCTCTTGCCTTGGGAGCTGCCGTCGTGCCCACGACGCGTCGCGAAATGTTGACCGTGCTGGTGCTGCTCACCGTGGCGCTGGCCGCGATGGCCGGAGTCGGATGGCGCACGCCCGCGCCGCCCCCGGGCGCCGCCCCGCCCACGACCCCGACTCCCCTCGACCTCAACCGCGCGACCTGGCAGGAGTTCGAGCTCCTCCCGGGCTTCGGCGAGACCCTCGCCCACGCCGTGATCGAGCACCGCATCCGGCACGGCCCCTTCCGCTCCGCCGCCGAGCTCAGGCAAGTGCCCGGGATGACCGACCGGATCTTCGGAATGGCGCTGCCGGAGGTGACGGTCCGTGAGGGTCGGTAAGGCGACTTTCGGCCCGGCTTGCGGCGGGAGGGTGCCGCGCGCGGAGGGGCGGTTTCGGATCAGGGCGTCTGCCAGCGCGCGAGGACTGCGCTGGCCAGGAGCAGCTCCACGACGGCCAGGAGCACGGTGGCGAGCAGGGTCGAGCGGCGGCGCGATGTGAAGAGGGCGTGCGAAGCGCCGTACGCCGACAGGGCGATGCACAGGGACGCCGCCGGCAAGAGCATGCGGAGCGCCCCAATCTCAACCTCCACCGACACCATCTCGTACCCCCACTGGGCAGCCATGATCTGGACCGGAGCGTAACCGCTTGAGGGCGAGAACCGGCACATCGAAAAAATGGCCGAAGCACCGAGTCCGAGCGCAAGCGCCGGCCACAGCGCCTCCAGGAGGCTGCCGGCCGTGCTGCCGAACGCCAGGGCCAGGACGGGCACCAGCGCCAGCAGAAGGAGTCGCTCCCCGCCCATGTCGAACGCCCATCCGCCCGCGACCAGTCCCATGCCGGCGGCGAGCGTGGCGCGAATCCACGCTTCGCCCGACTCCGCGTCGGCCCGACTGCGTGCGTCCTCGCCCCGGGCCGCCGCGCCCACGGACGCGAGCGCCATCCACAGGATCAGCGGCCCCTCCGTGCGCTCCTGGTCCACCCGCGCGGCGATCAGAAGTGGCGCCCCAAGGCCGGTCAGGAACATGGGGAGATCCCAGAGCCAGGAGCGTACGGATCGGGCGTTCACCTCAGGGTCATTCGCCTCGCCCCGCGCGGAACTCTCACTACGCCAGATCAGGAGCGCGAGGAGCGCGGCGCATGCCGCGGTGACGTACGCCGACGCATGCTGCCAGGTGTCGTGGAGGCTCGCCAGGGCCCAGCCCGCGCCCGGCGCGACCAGGAGCCAGAACCACCCGGGGCGCGGCACGCGCCGTCGGCAGACCGCAAGCAGAGGCGGTAGGCCGATCGCCACAGCGCCGATGTCCCGGTAGCTCTCGGCCCAGCGATCCATGGGCGCGAGTCGCTCGGCCGCCGCTCCCCCGACGATGCCCAGGCAGGTCCATGCCCAGCATCGCTGCCACCACCTCCCGGCACCCGCCACCTCCGACTCGAGCAGGGCGCCCAGCAGCAGCGCGGAGCAGACCCCGAGGATCAGCCCGCCTTCTACGCCGGGCTCGAGCAGGCCCCGCCGCGCAGCCAGCCCGGCGATCGCCGCCGGCGCGACGGCCGCGAGAACCAGACGCGTCCCCCACCTGAGGCGCTCTGCTGACATCACCTTACTCGCTGCTGAGGGTCGCGACGCGAAACGCACGCCCGACCGGTCCGGAACCTGTCGCAGATCCGGCCCCGGGCGCCACCCGGACGCGACCCGCACCCATGGGGCGGGGCTCCGCAACGACCGCCCCGTTGGCGTTCGCATGGCCGGGTTTGTAGTACCGGGCTTCAGCCCGGGTTCGTCGCCGGCCTTCAGGCCGGCTGCCCACGGCGTACTCCGGGCCGGAGTCGGATCGAGCGGCCCTCTCCGGAGGGCGCGGGTACGGTCGTGCGCCCGCGGACTGGAGTCTATCGACGTCGTGATCGAAAGGCGCTACAATTCGCCGCAGCGGCCAACGCGCGCGCCCGCCGCCGGATGCCGCGACGCGCTGGTGTGGCTGCTTGGCGACGGCACGGATTGGGAAACCTGAGACCTCGCCCCCGGCAAACCCAGAAACCGTCGGTCCCACACGCAGGCCTTTCGTGGTTCCGGCTGCAGCCGACGTCGCAGCGAAGCCACACCCCGACGCGCACGGATCCTTCCACCCCGCAGGGACAGATCCATGACCATCGATTGGCGACGCGTCTTGCGCGCCATGCTCTGGATGAACCTCGCCGCACTGCCCGCGGCGTGGCTGCTCGCAGACTTCCTCACCCAGCGCCGCGCGGGGGAAGTGTTGCTGCAGCTCAAGCTCGCGGGCCACCCGCTCACCCGCGCACTCCTGAGTCCTCCCCCGGTCCCCCCGGAGATGGATGCCGCCCCACTGTATCTCGCCGCCGGGCGAGCCCTGCGGGAAGTACCTGACAACTTGCTTGATCGGGAATTCGACGAGCGCGCGCGGAGGCTCACTGCGCCCGAGCAGGCGCAACTCCGCTCGTGGCTCGCCGGTCAGGGCGAAGCCGTCGACATCATCACCCAGGCTCGCCGTCGCGCGACGTGCCGCTTCGTTCCGTGGATCACGAACGTCCTTTTGGAGGCACCCGATCCCACCAGCGAGCGCAACGGAGAAACGCTCTCCCGGCTGCTGCGGTGGCTGTGCGTCGGGGGCCGCGTGGCCGCTCAAGACGGAGAGGCCGAATCCGCGTTGATGTTCATGGATACTGCTTTTCAAGTCCTCTCCGCGCTCAGCGTGGAGCAAGTCACCACCGCTCGCTTGATCCACCTTTACGGCCTGAGAGCGGCCCTCAACAGCGTAGAGCGATGCGTGCGGCCAGGAATGCAGCTCGCACAGCTCCGCCGCTGGCGCAGGCTGATTCCGCCCCCCGAGCCGATCCACGGAATCATGGCGCTACCCTACCGAGAGGCGATGGCATGCTGGGCCGAGCGCCTCGCCGCATCAGCGGGGGCCGCGTTGCTACCGATGCCCCGCCGTGACGCGAACCTCCAGCCGGACGGATGGACGCGAGACGTGGCGCGACTCCTGCTCCGCCCAGTCACGCGCTTCGATATCGCCCAGTACCTTGCCGGGACACAGGTCAAGTGGGAGATCTTCTCCCAGAACGAGTCATCGCCCCGGAAGTGGTGCGAGGTCTTTCGCGGGTGGAATCTCCTCCCTGCAGGGTTGCGCCCCTTCACGGCGAAGACCGAACGGCTGTTCGACATCTCCGGTGACGAAAACACAATCCGCGTCCACCTCGTCCTGGTACGCGCTGGGCTTGATTGCGAAATCGCCCGCGCGAGCGAAGGCAAGTACCCGGCCACGGTGGACGATCACGGCCTGCCGCCCGGCTGGTTGCTGCGTTACGAGCCGGGCAAGAGCAGACTGGTCACCGACCATCGGGATTCTCCGGGAGCGAGTTGGGCGCTCATGGAGTGGAAACTACGGCAAGGGCCGTAGCAGGACGCCCCCCCCCCTACACCCGCATCGCCTCCAGCGTCTCCTGCTCGATCGCCGTCACCGTCAGCACCGAATGCTCCTCCGCGCCCACCCGGCGCACCAGCACTCGCGCCGGCTGGTCCTTCGGGGCCTTCCCGTAGCGCAGCACCACCCGCGCCGCCGTGATCAGCCCCTCCTCGTCCGGCGTCCCCCGCCCCAGCGCGCACGGCCCCACGTGGTCGATCGCCTCCATCCAGACGTCCCCCGGCCGCGCGAATCCCTCCAGCCGCTCGTTCTCCCCCTGGTCCCGCCCCACCACCAGCTTCCACGCCGCACCCAGCCGAATGTGCCGGCCGATTTTCAGCAGATGAATGTCGTCCCCCACGATCGCGCCCGTCTCGTGGTCGAAAAGGTCCCGCAGCTTCTCCGAAAACCGCGGATCGGTCAGGAGGCACCCGCCCGCCGGCTGCGGGATCTCCTTGAGCGCGAACCGCTTCGCCAACTCAAGCTGCGGCCGGCGCGACCGCCCATGAATGTCGCACAGCTTCTCCCGATCGACGATCCCCTCCTGCTCCGCCAGCGTCGGCTGCAGCAGCTTCGCCGACAGCGGACGCAGAATGCGCCCGACCATCCCGACCGCCCGATCGACCATGCGGAACGCGTCCAGCCGCTGCGACATCGGCCGCTGCCCCAGCACCTCGCCGGTCATCAGGAAGTCCCCGCCGATCTCCCGCAGGTACTCCTTCGCGTAGTTCAACATCATGATCCGGCAATCCACGCATGGGTTCATGTTCTTCCCCCACCCATGCTTCGGATTCCGCACCATGTCGATGTACTCCTGCCCCAAATGGCAGAGCCGCACCGTGATGTTCGGGTTCGTCATCCCCTCCGCCACCTTACGCGGATCGTGCCCGCAGCTCGATCCCTCGATCCCGGCGCTGCACCCAAAGTGCGTCATGAAGGTCAGCGCGTTGACGTGAATCCCCTGCTCCGCGATCAACCGCACCGCCAGGATGCTGTCGAGCCCGCCCGACAGCAGCGCCACCGCCTGCGCACGCCGTGGCGGCGCGGCAGGCGGCCCGGCCGCCGGGGACAGAGAGGTCGAGATCGGAGAGTCAGACTCGTGCGGCAGGCTCATCGGACGCGGCTCCCGTTCGGTGTGTTCCGTGTGTTCGGTGGCTATCGTCTCATCGCTGGATTTACAGCGCGGCAGTATACCGCCGCGCCCGCTCCCCCCGCAACCCGGAAATCACCGCGCCTGCGCCAGGAAGGCCAGGAACTTCTCTTCGTCCGGCTCCCACCCGGGATGCGCCGCGATCAGGTCGCCGTTCGGCTTGACCAGGAGATAGGTCGGCAGCGACGGCGCCAGCTTGTAGCGCTCGCGCATCACCTTCAGGTTCTCCTCCGGGTGTTTCCCCGAGTCGGTGAACAGCTTGGCGATTACCATCTTCTCCAGGGCGGCGCTCACACGGGACCGTGTGAAGATGTTGGATTCCATCCAACGGCAGTTGGTTCAGGTGAACGCCGTAAAGTCCACGAACACCGGCTTCCCCGCCGCCTGCGCCGCGGCGAGCGCGTCCGGTAGGTTGTCGTATTCGAGCAGCCCGGCGCCGTGCCCGCCGTTGCCCCCCGACGCTACATTGGCCGGCGGCGGGGGCACGAACGCCTCCAAGAGCCCGAGGGGCGCGCCGCCCACCACGCCCATTACCAGCAGGACGGTCAGCGCCCCGGCCCCCAGACCGGAGAGCAATCGCCCGGGCCCCGGCCGACCCGCCGGCCGCAGCTGGTCGTGCGGCAGCCGATAGGCGCCGAGAAGGTAGAGCGTGAGGCCGGCGAAGATCGCGATCCAGATCCACAGGAAGACCGCGCGCGGCAGCACGCCCGTGGACCAGACCAGATCGGCGTTCGAGAGGAACTTGAACGCCGCCGCCAGCTCGATGAAGCCGAAGGTCGCCTCGATCATGTTGAGCCAGCCGCCGCCCTGCGGCAACTTCTTGATCAGGCCGGGAAAGAGCGCGAGCACGAAGAAGGCGGCGCCGCAGACCGACGAGGCGACCGCCATGCCGAGCGCCGGCCAGAACCACTTGCCGGCGGCGGCGGCGACCAGGAGCGGCGCGACCAGCGGCCCGACGCAGGCGAAGGCGGCGATCGCGAAGGTCAGCCCCATCAGGAGCACGCCCGCGTAGCCGCCCGCCCCGGCCGCCCGCCCGGCCAGGCCGGAGAGAAAGGCCGGCTGCCAGATCGGATAGAACCCGAGCATGGTCCCGGCGAAGTAGACGAAGAGCGCGCCGATGACGAAGTTGATCCAGGGGTTGGCGGCGAAACTCGCGGCACCCTGCGCGCCGAGCGCGATCGAGAGCACGAGTCCCAGGCCGGTGAAGGAGAGCACAATGCCGAGCGCGTAGACCGCGGCGAGCCCGACCGTGCTGGTGTGGGCGTCCCCGGCGCGCTTGGTGAAGAAGGAGATGGTGAGCGGGATCATCGGGTAAGTACAGGGCATGACGAGCATGACGAGGCCGCCGATCAGGCAGGCGGCGAGGAAGGGACCGAAGCCCTTGCCGAGGAGGTCGTCCGGGTCGGCGGGCGGCGCGGAGCCGGAGCCCGCAGGGGATGGCGTGCCGGCCGCGGCGCCGGCGCCAGCACCGCCTCCGGCCACGAGCGCAAACTCCGGACGCGCCGCGCCCGCGACGATCGTCCACGCGACCTCGAACTCCGCGCTTGCGGGCGGATCGCAGGACATCTCGGTGCAGGCCATGTACTTCACCCGGCCCGCGAGGGGTGCGCGGCCGGGCGCGGCGCCGGGCGCGACGCGCAAACGCTGCACGAACTCGACCTTGCCCGCAAAGGTCTCGACCTCCTTGCCGAACCCGGGATCGAGCGCGCGGTGCGGGGCCGGCGCGCGTACGGCGCCGTCGGGGATCAGGTCCTTCCCGGGTTTCAGGTCGAGGGTGGTCGGCAGCGGGCCGTCCGGGATCAGGGTGAAGGAATAGAAGTGATAGCCGGGCGCGGTCTCCGCCGCGATGCGCAACTCGACCCACTCCCCCGCGCGGGCCTCGGCCCGGTCGGCGCGGGCCTCGAAGCGCACGGAGCGGCGCGGCGCCGCCGGATCCGGCTCGGGCTGCGGCTGCGTCTCCGGCAGGCTCGCCCCCAGGATGGTGAGCGGCACCGTGAGCGGAATCGTCGCCGGCGGGTAGCAGGAGTCGGCGTCACAGGCGCCGAACGCGAACTCGCCCGTGAGCGAGAGCGGTCCGGCGGGCGCGGCCTCGTCTACGCGGAAGCGCTGCTCAAAGACGACTTCGCCTTCGTAGTAGTCGACTTCGAGGCCGAAGCCCTGATCCAATTTTTTTTGCGGCGCCGGGGCGGAGGGCGGGCCGTCCGCGCGCAGGGCGGCGCCGGTCTTCCAGGTGAAGCGGGAGGGGGCGGGGCCGTCCTTGATTTCGCGCAGTCCGTAGATGTGCCAGCCGGGCGCGATCGCGACCTTCGTGCGCACGGTAACCGTCGCGCCCGGTCCGGCCTCGGTGGGCTCAGCCGCGAGGGAGACCGTGACCTCCGGGATGCCGGGCGCCTGGCCCTGGGCGGCGGCGGGCCGCGCGCCTGCGAGCGCCGGCAGGACCAGGGCCGCCAGGACGAGGAGCGCGGTCGCGGCGGAGCGGAATCGTGGCTTTCGCGGGCAGCAACGCCAGGGCGGACACAGGGGTCCGCCCCTACCAGACTCCATGGCAT
>JACRIP010000265.1 GCA_016220045.1 Planctomycetota bacterium | reverse complement strand
GCGGCGGGCGGCATCTGCACGTAGCCGGGGTCCTCCTCGGCGCGCGCGCGGTCGGAAATCGCCGACAGGGCGAGCAGCGCGAGCCCGGCCACAAACACAACTCGGCGGCGGACGCGTGACGGCATGGCGTTTCTCTCCGGTTCAGGTGCCAGGGGGAGGCGGAATTCTACTGCGCCGCGCCCGCCGACTCCAGCAGAATTCCCGTTCACCGGCTTGTCTTCGCGCCCGCCGCCGCGTACAATGCCGCCCGCGCGCCCCCGGGCACTCTCTGCGCCGCGCACGCGCCCGCACCCCGACCCTGCAAGGAGTCCCATGACGCCGCTCGCCACCCTCGACCGCCATTTGCGCAGCCTGCCGAAGGCCGATCCCCTCTTCGCCCAGGTCCTCGATCTGGCGACGCGCCACGAAATCACCTACGTGGACGACGCCTGCCACAAGAAGGTCATCCCGGTCGTCCCGCGCCCCTTCCTGCTCGCGCTCGACCAGGCACGCGCGGTGCGCGACATCTGCCTCGCGCTCGGCGCCGAAGTCGCCCGCGTGCCTCAGCTCTACCTGGAACACCCGGGGGTGCGCGCGGCACTGCCGATCGAGCCGGAGGAGGAGGCCTTTCTGCGGGAGGTCTGGAGCCCCGCCCTCGCCAGCTACCCTGCCCTGCTCCCGCGCTGGGACGCCGACGTCGACTTCTCGGCGCGGCGCGGCGTCGCGGCGATGAAGTTCTACGAGGTCAATTGCTGCGCGGTCGGGGGACTCCACTACTCGACGGCGACCGAGCAGGTCGTGCTCGAGGCCCTCACCGGGCGTTACCCTGAGCTGGTCGCGCTCGGCCTGAACGACGATTCGCGCGATCTCCTGCTCGATGCGCTGTCGCGCCATGCCCGCGCCATCGGGCTGCGCGGGGCGAACGGCGCCACCGGCCCCTCCTTTGCCATCCTGGAGGACAACCGCTGGGAGACCGGCATCACGGAAGCCGAGACGCTGGTGGCCCGCTACCGGAAGGCCGGCGTCCGCGCCTGCTTTGCAGACCCGCGCAACATCACCTGGAAGAACGGCGTGCTGCGCGCGCACGGCCGCCCGGTGGACCTGCTCTACCGCAACATCGAGCTGCGCGACATCTTCCTGTTGGAGCAGGAGACCGGCACGCGCGCCGACGGGGTGCGCGAGGCCTTCCGCGCGAACCGCGTGATTTCGGGGCTCGCGGGCGAGTTCGATCACAAGAGCCTGTTCGAGGTCTTCACCGACCCGGTGCTGGCGCGCGCCTTTCCGGCGCCGGCGCGGGCGCTCTTCCGTCGGCATGTGCCGTGGACGCGGCTGATCCGCGAGCGGCGCACGCTCGGCCCGGCCGGGCGCAACGTGGACCTGGCGGGTTACATCCGGCGTTTCCCGGAGCGGCTGGCGATGAAGCCGAACCGCTCCTGCGGCGGCGTGGGCGTGACCATCGGCGATTCGGTGAGCGCGGCGAAGTGGGAGGCGACGCTGGCGAAGGCGCTGCGCCGGCCGGACACCTGGGTGGTGCAGGACCGGCTGCCCGGGCTGCGCCTGGAAGCGCCGATCGCCCACCATACGGGGAAGCACGTGGAGAGCGCCAACCTCAACCTGGCGCTCGGGTTCTTCGCCGGGCCGACGGGGCTGGGCATCCTCGGCCGCGCCAGCAAGGCCCCGGTGGTGAATGTCATGCAGGGCGGCGGGTTGATCTCGTTTTTGCGGTATTCGCCGTAGTCACCTCGATTGTCGATTGTCGAATGGAGAATGGAGAATGGATTCCCTGGTTGGGGGAGTCCGGCCAGGAGTCATCCAGCATCGTCAATCGCCAATCGCCAATCGACAATCGTCATTCGTCATTCGACAATCCCTCCTCACGCCACCGGATGGCTCGGCAGCAGATTGTAGCTTCCCATCTCCTTCACCCGCCGCAGCCACTCCCCCACCGTCATCCGCTCCCGCGCCAGCGCCTCGTCCAGGTCGCGCCGGTCCCACGTCTGCCGCCGGGCGCCCAGCCGCGCGACCATCTCCGCCACGTACTCCAGCTTGCGCAGGATCACCGGCCGGTCCGCGAACTCCGCCCGCCATCCCGCTTCCCTGCTCGCGCCGCGCCGCCCTGCGCCCCCGGACCGCGCCGCGATCTCCGCCGCCAGCCAGGTCTGAAAACAGATCGCGAAATCCTCGTCCGGGTGCCGCGCCGCGTAGATCTTGATCACCTCGCCGCGGTCGAAGCGCTCGTGATGCTCGGCACACGGCGCCCACCCGTGGTCCGGATACGTCCCGAAAAAAGAACCGCGGACTTCGAAGAGCGCGCGGTAGCGCGGCGTGCGGTACAGGCGATTCACGTAGGCGAAGGCGTGCCCGGTCTCGTGCCGCAACGTGATCAGCATCTCGGCCGCCGTCCGCACGCGCAGCCCGTTCGCCCGCGCAAAGCGCCGCCCCCACGCGCACCCGTCGGTCCAGAGCAGCGCGATGTTCCCCGTGCGGATGATCGTCCCGTACTCCGTGCTCAGGTAGAAGTGCGGCCGTAGCGCCAGCCCGACCGCGCGCAACTCGGCGCGCAATGCCCGGATTTCAGGCGCGAAGAGCGTGTCCGCAAGGCGCAGATCGAGATCGCAGAGCCGCATCTCCAGGTGGCGGTGGGTGATTTCGGCGGGGGGCAGCAGGGGTGGGGGTCTCACCGGGCTGGGATCTTCCACTGCGGTATCGTCGGCAATCTACAATCTTCAATCTGCATTCTACAATCCCCCGCCGCGCCTGCCCGTGTCGCATGCCCGGGCTCCTTTCCGTCCCCCCTCCTCATCCGCCTGCCGCCGCCGCCGCCACGTCGGCCGCCACCAGCGCCGTCAGCGCCCCCGCGTCCGGATTCGCCAGCCCCGACACCCGCACCGCCAGCGCCGTGATCGCGCCTTCCAGAAGCTGGCGCGCCTCGCGCGCGTTGCCGAACCCACGGCCGCGCGCCCCGCGCCGCGCCGCCAGCGCCGCGCCCGCCCGCGCGACCGCCTCCGGCGCCGGCGCATAGCCGCGCTTCTTCGCCATCGCCGCGAAAATCGCCGCCAGCTCGGCGTCCGCGTAGTCCGGGAAGTCGATGATCGTCGGAAAGCGGCTCGCCAGCCCCGGATTCGAATCCAGGAAACGCCGCATCAGGTCCGGATAGCCCGCCACGATCACCACCAGGCTGTCGCGCCGGTCTTCCATCCACTTGAGCAGCGTGTCCACCGCCTCCTGCCCGTAGTCCTGCCCGCCCCGCTCCGTCAGCGCGTAGGCCTCGTCGATGAAGAGCACGCCGCCCAGCGCCGAGCGCACCACCTCCTCGGTTTTTTTTGCGGTCTGGCCGATGAAGCCCGCGACCAGGTCGGCGCGCGCGACTTCGATCAGGTGCCCGCGCGACAGGAAGCCGAGCCCGGAGAAGACCTCGCCCATGATGCGCGCGACCTCGGTCTTGCCGGTGCCCGGGTTGCCGGTGAAGACCATGTGCAGGCTCTGCGAGGACGCGCCCAGGCCCTTCTCCTCGCGCTTGCGGCGCAGCTCCAGCAGCGCGCAGAGCTCCGCGAAGCGCTGTTTGACCGGCGCCAGCCCGACCAGCGCGTCGAGGCGCGCGCGCGCCGTTGCCGTCACCTCCTCCCGCCCCCGCGCCGTCACGCCGTACTCTTCGAGCGGCAGGTCTCCCGCCGCCAGGCGCGTCAACGCCTCCCGATCGGGCGTTCCCCCGATCGCCATCACCCGCCCGGCCTGCCGCTGGATCGCCTTCTCGAAGGCCGTGCGCGCGAGCCGCGCGTTGCCGAAGCTCTCGTCGCGGGTCGCCGTGAGGTGGCGGAACATGCGCCCCGCCGCGCCGCGCGCCTCGTCGTCCAGGGTGTACGCCCGTTCGGCGGCCATCGCGGCGAAGATCGTCGTCAGCTCGTCGGCATCGTAATCGGGGAACTCGATCACGTGCGGGAAGCGCGACTTCAGGCCGGGGTTCGACTCCAGGAAACGCCGCATCGGATCGGGGTAGCCGGCGACGATGACGACGAGTTCGCCGCGCCGGTCCTCCATCGCCTTGAGCAGCGTCTCGATCGCCTCCTGGCCGTAGTCGTTGCCGCTCTCGGAACGGGAAAGCGCGTAGGCCTCGTCGATGAAGAGGATGCCGCCCTTGGCGCTGTCGATGACCTTGGCGGTTTTCGGCGCGGTCTGACCGACGTAGGGCGCGACCAGCCCGGCGCGGTCGACTTCGACCAGATGGCCCTTCGCGAGCAGCCCGAGCGCGCGGTAGATGCGGCCGATCAGGCGCGCGACGGTGGTCTTGCCGGTCCCCGGCCCGCCCTGGAAGACCATGTGCAGCGTCACCGGCGCGGTCGCCAGCCCCGCCTGTTTGCGCAGGCAGTGGACCTGGAGGAATTTCGCCAGCTCCTCGATCGCGCGCTTCACCGAGGCCAGGCCGGTCAACTTGTCGATCTCGGCGCGCGCCGCCGCCAGCTCCTCGGCGGAGGCGGGCGCCGGAGCGGACGCCGCGGTCGCCGGCGCCGTGCCCGGTGCGGGAGCGGCGGCCGCCGCGCCGTGCGGGGCCGCGGGT
>JACRIP010000271.1 GCA_016220045.1 Planctomycetota bacterium | reverse complement strand
GTTCCGGCAGCCCCTCTCCGCTCTTCTTCGTCGCGCGGGCCATGACGTCCACCTCGAACACGGTGTTGCCCCCCCCCAGGACCAGTCGTCGCCTTGCGTATATCGGCCGGGCACCCGCTTCTCCTTTCCTCTAAAACCGCTGGCTCCCGGAAAGGTTTCGCCGACCTTCCGACGCGCCCACCCGGCGCCGCCCGGGACATGGCGCTGGAGGGTGTCGCTGAAGCTTCGATGTGGGCGGTGGGCCGCGCAGAACCGCTGGTCTTGTAGGGGCGGGCCTTGTGCCCGCCCCCTGGTGGCACGGCCGCCAACCGTTGCCGGGCTGGCCACGATAGGGCAGCCACACGGGAGGGCCCCCCAGATGATTCTCGCCACGTAGCGCGCGGCGGGTCCGGCGCGACCCGATCACGACCGCTTCGCGGCTGGCGGTGGCTGGGTTGCGACGCCCGCGCACGACGCACACCCGGGTGCATGTCCGGACCTGCATCCCGACCGTACCGCCCGCACGCATCGGCGAATTGGCCTCCGTCGTACTCGTAGCTCGTACTCGTACTCGTACTCGAATGCCCTGGGCGTTCGAGTACGAGTACGAGTACGAGATACGAGCACGACGAAGGCAGTGGCTTCGCTGAGTATGGCCGGTTCGATAGAGATTCAAGAACGGACATGCACCCCGCACACCCATTGCGATTGACAGAAGGGCGCCCGATGAACTATCACTACCACGCAAGCGCGTGGCGCGCGCCCGGTGTGCCTGCTCCCCGCCGCCCCCTCCCGGAGATCCCGTGATGGACCTCTGCTTTCGCTGCCCCTGCGGCCGCGCGCTCGCGGTCGAGCCCGCGTGGCTCGGCGCCAAGGTCCGCTGCCCCGCCTGCACGGCGGTCCTGACCGTCCCGAACTCGGCTCGCCCCGTGCCGCCGCCGGGTGCCGCCGCCGGCGGCGTGCTCGCGCTCCCGGCGTACGCCCCCGCGCCGCCGCCGGCCTGGACTCACGCTGCGCACGCCGACTTCGCGCCGCCCGGGGACGCGCTCGACTCCGAAACCTCCTCGCTCGCCGTGTGGGGCATGCTGCTGGGCCTCACCAGCTTCATTTGCGTGAGCGCCCCGGTGGCGCTCGTGATTTCGATCCTCGCCCTGGTGCGCATCCACTCCAGCAAGGGACGGTTGACCGGAACCGGCTTCGCGATCGCCGGCATCGCCACCTCGCTGCTCTTCGGCGGCTGCGCGGGCACCTACGGCCGTTGGTTCTTCCGACACCTGTTCTAGGGGCCCCATGTCCGACGCCGACGCCACGCGCCTCGCCGCGCCCCCGTACCCGGCCCCGCCCCCTGCGGCGCCCGCGGCCGCGCCCGCCCCCGCGCGCGCCGACCCGCTCGCGGTCGCGGCCTTGATCCTCGGCGCCCTCAGCTTCACCTGCGTCCCGGCCCCCTTTGCCGCGCTCTGCGCGCTCCTCGCGATGGCCCGCCTCTCCGCCCAGCCCACCCGCACGCGCAGCATGCACGCCGCGGTCGCCGGCTTCCTGCTCGCCATCGTCCTGGGCGGCGCCGCGGGCGCGGCCTGGATGCTCTATCCCGTGCTCACCGAAATCCGCAGCCGGAGCGGCAGCGAGTCCTGCCGTCGCCGCCTCGCCGAGATCGGCGCCGCGCTTTCCGCCTATGCCGAACGCTATGACGGCCGCTACCCGCGCGGCGTCGGCCGCGCGCCGCTCGCCGCCGCCCTGCGCGCCGCCGGCACTCCCGCCGGCCAGGTCGATGCGCTCCTGGCCTGCCCCTCAGCTACGGCCAACACATCACGCGCTGCCCGGCCGACCGTTCCGCGCTACCGCGGTCCGGCGTTCGAGCTTTCGGAAAACCTGCCCGGCGAAACGTCGGTCGTCTGCGATGCGCCCGATGCCCACGCCGGCCCGATCCACGTCCTCGCCCTCGACGGCACCGTCAGCCGGATCGAGCCCGGCACGCCGGCCTATCGGGAGAGCCTCGACTCCACCGTGGATCGCTAGCCGGCTCGCCGTCGTCCGCTCGGTGTGTTCCGTGTGTTCGGTGGCTATCGACTGTCCCGTTGACGAAGTCCGATCACAGGTCGACGCATTGTCGATTGTAGATTGCCGAGTGTCGATTGCCGCACCGGATGGGGTGGCGATCGGGAAATCGACAATCGGAATTCGACAATCGACAATCCGCGCCGTATCCGGGTCTGCCCTTCGTCATCGGGCCACTACTTCGCCCAATTCGCTCTCCCGGACTTCCCCTATGACCTCTCCGCACGCCCCGACGCCGCCGCCGGCCCCCCTCCCCGACGACGACGACGCCCGCCGCGCCGCCGCGCTGCGCGCCGAGCTGGTCTACCATCAGCACCGCTACTACACCCTCGACGACCCCGAGATCTCCGACGCCGAATACGACCGCCGCTACCGCGAACTCTCCGCCCTCGAAGCGCGCCGCCCCGACCTGCTCTCCCCCGACTCGCCCACCGCGCGCGTCGGCGGCGTGCCGCTTCAGGCGTTCACCCCATACCGCCACCGCCGGCCCATGCTCTCGCTGGAAAACGCCCTCGCCCGCGAGGAGATGACCGCCTGGCAGGAGCGCCTGGAACGCGCCCTGGGCGGCCTCGCCGGCGTGAGCTACGTCTGCGAGCCCAAGTTCGACGGGCTCGCCATCGAACTGGTCTACGAGGGCGGCCGGCTCACGGTCGCCGCCACGCGCGGCGACGGCGAGGTCGGCGACGACGTGACCGCGAACGTGCGCACCATTCGCGACGTCCCGCTCGCGCTCTTCGCGGGCGCGGACCCGGTCCCGCCCTACCTGTCGGTGCGCGGCGAAGTCTACATCCGGACCGACGACTTCCGGCGCATCAACGAGCAGCAGCTTGCGCAGGGCGGGAAGATCTTCGCCAACCCGCGCAATCTCGCCTCCGGCACGCTCAAGCAACTCGACCCGCGCGAGGTCGCGGCCCGTCCGCTACGCCTGGTGGTGCATTCGACGGGTGACGTCGAGGGCGTGGCGCACCGGACGCACACGGAGTTTCTCGCCTGGGCCGGGCGGCTCGGCCTGCCGATCGCCGAGCGCAACCGGGCGTGCGCCGATCTCGCCGCGGTCATGGAGTACTACGACCGGACGCTGGCCGAACGCCACGCGCTGCCCTACGAGATCGACGGCGTGGTGGTCAAGGTGGACGCCCTGTCCGTGCGGGAGGAGGCGGGCTTCACCTCGAATCATCCGCGCTGGGCGATCGCCTGGAAATTCCCGCCGGTCGAGGAGGTCACGCGCGTGCTCGAGGTCGCGGTACAGGTCGGGCGCGACGGCAAGCTCACGCCGGTGGCGCGCCTCGAGCCGGTCCGGGTCGGCGGCGTGACCGTGTCGTCGGTCACGCTCCACAACTTCGACCAGGTTGCAAAAAAAGACGTCCAGATCGGCGATTACGTGGTGGTCCACCGCGCGGGAGACGTGATTCCGGAGATCGTGTCGACGGTGCTGTCGCGGCGCGGCGCGGAGGTCCGCCCGGTCGTGCCGCCCACGGCCTGTCCCGACTGCGGGCATGCGGTGGCGCGCGAGGAGGGGCTGGTGGACTATTTCTGTCCGAACGTCGCCTGTCCGGCGCAGGTGAAGGGGCATCTGTTGCACTTTGCGAAGCGCGACGCGCTCTGCATCGATCACCTGGGGGAGAAGCTGGTGGACCAGTTGGTGGCGACGGGGCTGGTGAAGGACCCGGCGGACCTGTATGCGCTGACGGCGGAGGGGCTGGCGGGTCTGGAGCGGATGGCGGAGAAGTCGGCGCGCAACCTGATCGAGTCGATTGCGCGGTCGAAGGCGACGGAGACGGCGCGGCTGCTGTACGGGCTGGGGATCCGGCACGTCGGGGAGGCGCTGGCGGGTGGGCTGGCGCGGCACTTCGGGACGCTGGAGGCGGTCGCGGGCGCGACGCTGGAGCAGCTCCAGGAATGTCCTGACGTCGGGCCGGAGGTGGCGGGGAGTTTGCGGCGCTTTTTCGACGACCCGGGGAATCGGGCGGTGCTGGAGCGGCTGCGCGCGGCGGGGGTGGTTTGCGCGCCGCCGGCGGCCCCGCCCGCGGCGGGCGGGCGCCTGGCCGGGAAGACGTTCGTCTTCACCGGGGAGCTGACCGGGATGACGCGTGCGGCGGCAAAAAAAAGTGCGGAGTCGGAGGGTGCGCGGGTGACGGACAGCGTGAGCAAGGCGACGGACTACGTGGTGGCGGGGGAGGCGGCGGGCGCGAAGCTGGAGAAGGCGAAGAAGCTGGGGGTGGCGGTCCTGACCGAGGCGGAATTCCGGGGGCTGCTCGGGGGGACGTAGCCCGCACGAGTCCAAGGTCCCACGGGTCCAAAGTCCCAAGTCCAACGAGTCCAAAGTCGCGTGTTGAGGTCGCCGCAGGGAGCGGGGCGCACAACCGGGGCGACGGTCTGTGCGGTGGCCAACGGGGGAGCGTTCGCAGGCAGGGGAAGCTTCGCCCGCAGGCGGATCGTCCAGACCAGAGGTTACTTCACCATAATCAGGACGAGATCGATAAGCGGTACATGCACCCCCACGAAGTATGTCTGCTGCATCACGAACACGACGCCGAGATGGACACCATTGGCGATCAATGTGGCGGTTGGATTTCGCAACGTCGCTTCCTTGACGAGAGCAAGCACAGCCAGCACGGGCACCGACCAGAAGAACCCAGGTGACAGGACCAGGATCGTGATCGGCGGCAACGTCTTCCCAAGATCCGTGAACACCAGCGCGAAGCGTCCGCGAGTCAACCCCATCCAGAACGCAAGCCACGACGACGAGATGAGGACGAGGACGAGCAGAACACGTGAGCACAGTCGCGCGGCTTGAGTTTCAGAGAACTTCACGTCAGCTCCCGATCCTCCAGAGGGTAGATCACTCGAACCCAGGCGATCCGATCGCCCCGCCACCTGGCGATTCCATCCCCTACACACCTCCTCCGTCACCCGCAGCACGCCCGCCGGCGCCGGCCCACCTCGGACTTGGGACCCCTTGGACTTCGGACTTTGGACCCGTGGGACTTGGGACTTTAGACTTGGAGGCCTTCCACCGTCACCGGCAGTTTCCCCGCGGGCGGCGGCCCGCCGCCGAGGAGCGCGCGCGCCGCCGCTTCCACGCTCGCATCGCAGTCCGACCACGCGCACAGATACGCGGCCGCCTCCGGTAAATCCCGGATCAGGTAGGGCGAGCCGAAGGACACCAGCACCGTCGCCGGCGTCCGCGCCCCGAGCGCCGCCAGGCTTTCCGCCAGCTTCGGACCCACCCCCGCCCGCCCCTTGAACCCGCGCACCCGCGAGAACACCGGCAGCACCAGCACCGTGTCCGCGTCGATCTGCGCGCACAGCCGCGCCAGCGCCCCCGCGTCCGTCGTGTCGTCCACCCGGAACCGCTGCGTCGTCCGCACCGTCTCCCCCAGGATCTCCCCGAAGCGCACCGCCCCCTCGCTGCGCAGCTCGTCTTCGAGCGAGACGCAGAAGAGTTTGCGGCCCGCAAGCGCCGTGAGCGGCACCAGCCCGCGCCGGTCGCGCGCCAGCACCAGCCCCGCCGCCGCGATCCGCCGCGCCAGCTCCTCGTGCCCGGCCTCGAACAGCGGCCGTTCCGCCGCCGCCACCTGCACCAGCCGCTCCTCGAACAGCCCGAGCGCGACCTTGGTTTCCACCACGCGCTCCACCGACGCCCGCACCCGCTCCGCCCGCAGGTCGCCCCACTCCACCGCCTTCAGTACCGCCTCCACCGCCTCCGGCACCCGCTGCGGGTAGAGCAAGAGGTCGGTCCCCGCCTTGAGGGCGAGCACCACCGCTTCCTCCTCCGGATACTCCTCCACGATCGCGCCCATCATGAGCGCGTCGGTCATCACCACGCCGTCAAATCCCAGGCGCTCGCGCAGCAATCCGGTGATTACCTTATGCGAAAGCGAGGTCGGCAGCTCCGGGTCAAGCGCGGTAACGAGGATGTGCCCGACCATCACCGCCGGCACCCCCGCCGCCACCGCCGCGCGGAAGGGCGCGAGCTCCACGGCTTCGACCTCGGCGAGCGCCCGCGCGGCCGTCGGCAGCTTGAGGTGGCTGTCGACCGTGGTCGCGCCGTGTCCCGGGAAGTGCTTGGCGGTCGCCAGCCCCCGCCCCGCCGCCACGCCCGCGATGAAGGCCGCGCCCAGGCGCGCGACCAGCGCAGGGTCTTCGCCGTAGGCCCGGGTGTTGACGATCGGGTTGGCCGCCTCGGTCTGCACGTCGAGCACGGGCGCGAGCACGTAGTGGATGCCCAGCGCCCGCGCCTGGACCGCGGTGGCCCGCCCCATTTCGCGCGCGAACTCGTCCGCGCCCGCCGCGCCCACCGCCATGTTGTTGGGGAATCGCGTCGCCCCCCGCACCTGCATCCCCGCCCCGCACTCCAGGTCCGAGTGCACGAGCAGCGGCACGCGCGACAGCCGCTGCAGCGAGTTCACGACCAGCGCCGTCTCGAAGACGTCGCCGCCGAACATGATGATCCCGCCGACCTCCACCCGCTCCACCAGCTCCTTCACCCGCTCCACCTCGAACCGGCCGCCGACCTCGTGCTTGCCGGTGAACGGCGCGACCACGAGCTGCCCGACCTGCTGGCGCAGCGTGAGCGAGGCGACGATTTTCTGGGTGCGCTCGGAGATCTGCATACGCCCTCGGTGGACGGTGGACGGTGGCCGGGGAATCCGATACCACGCTCTTCGCCGCAGTAGTCACCACGCCTCGACGAATCCGATCAGGGCCATTCGGCCGTGGGGGCGCGTCGCGACGCGCCCCTACGTGGACCGGTCTATGATCGGTTCGCCTGCACGCTGGTCGATCGCCTGCGGCCGCACGACTCACCGACCGCGGATCGGCCCGCCCGGCGTGATCGCGCCGAGCACGACCGCGCGCCGGGCGCCGGTGGCCGACGGCAGGTTCGACGGCCGCCCGCGCAGGGTCTCGGCCGCCAGCACCGCAAAGGCCACCGCCTCCTTCGCGTGGACCGGAATGCCGTAGCGCTCGCAGGTCGTCAGCGCCGCCGGCGCAAGCGCCCGGGCGAGTCGGCGCATCAGTTCCGGGTTCAGGCAGCCGCCCCCGCCCGCGATCACTTCGTCGAACTCGCCCTCCGGCCGCACGAAGCGCGCGAGCGCGTCCGCGACGCTCGCCGCCGTGAATTCACAGAGGGTCGCCAGCGCGTCCTCCAGGGAGAGCTGCGCGAGCAGCGGTCGCACGAGCTCCTCGCCGAAGGTCTCCGGTCCGGTCGATTTGGGCGGGGGCCGGCGCAGGTACGGATGACGCAGCAGCCGTCTCAGGTGTTTTTCTGATACTCGGCCGCGGGCGGCGCGCCGGCCGCCGCGGTCGCAGGACGCGCGTCCGCCGCCGCCCAGGCGCATCGCGGCGTCCATCAGGCCGTTCGCCGGGCCGGTATCGAAGGCGCACACGGCGGCCGGATCGCCGCCGACCACGCTGACGTTCGCGATCCCGCCCAGGTTGAGCGCTACGCGCCGCCGTCCGGCCCGGGCAAAGAGCAACCCGTCCACGTAGGGCACGAGCGGCGCGCCCTGCCCGCCCGCGGCGATGTCGCGCGGCCGAAAGTCGGCGACCACGGTCAGCCCGGTGCGTTCGGCGATCACCGCCGCCGCGCCGATCTGCAAGGTGGCGCGGCCCGGGTCGTGGAAAACCGTCTGGCCGTGCGATCCGATCGCCGCGATCGCGCGCGCCGGCACCCGCGCGTGGGCGAGCAGCGCAAGCGCTGCGGCGGCAAAGCGTTCGCCCAGCTCCATGTCGAGGCGCGCGAGCTCGGGGATCGACCCGAAGCGCGCCGCCAGCACGCGCCGGCGCAGCCCCGCCGGGTAGGGCCGGTCCAGCCACGCGCGCGTGCGCACGGCGAACCGCGGCGTCCGGCGCACCTCGACCAGCGCGGCGGTCACGCCGTCCGCCGACGTGCCGGACATCAAACCGATCATCAACGGCATCGTCACCGCCGATTGCGAGGATCGAACGGGCGCAGGACCGTCGACATCGCTGGCTCGTTTGGACGTTTAGACGTTTAGGGGTTTGGAGATGGATGCGAGGCCACCAGCGCTACGAGTGACTTCAATCACCCAATCACTCGGGTCGGGCGTGTGCCCGAAACCCAACCAGCAAGGGGTCAGGGATCAGTCGGCGAGCTGAGGCTGGATTCGCGCGTCCATCAGACCCTAAACGCCTAAACCTCCAAACACCTAAACGTCGCCCGCCATGGTCTGTCCCTCGACGGGATCATGATCGGCCATCACGGAGGTGTCCAGCAGGTTTCCAACTACCGTTCCCCGACGAGCCGCTCGCCGCCGCGCACCCGCTCCAGCAGCAGCCGCGCGCGCCAGGCGATCTCCGCGTCCGGGTGGTCGGTCGCGGCCTCGAGCGCTTCGGCGGCGGCGGGACCGAGCGCCGCCAGCGCCGCGTAGGCCGCCGAGCGCTCGCTCCAGCGCCGGCTCCCCATCTGCTCGATCAGCCCGGCCACGTCCCCCCCGCCCGCGGCCGCCGCCGGCGCCGGCCCGCCCTGCGCAAAGGCCCAGATCCGGCCCCCGCCCGCCACCAGGACCAGGTCGGGAAGCACCTGCACGTTGCCGAACCCGCTTGCGCCCTCGAGCACGTATCGGGTAAATCCCTGGCCATCCGGCCCGGCGTAGGCCTTCCCGTCGTCCGGCGAAAGCCGCGCGAAACCGTCCTGCCGGCAGGCGATGACCTCGCGCGCCGTCAGGCAGCCGCGCTCCACCGTGGCCGCGGCGCCCGCGATGTGCGCCCCGCGCGGCACGCCGGTCTTCACCGCCACCGCCGCCGCCGCGCCGCCCGCCAGGTACACGACGCCGTCCCGCTCGCCCAGGAGATGCGCCCAGTTTTCGCGCGCAAAGGACCACGCCAGCCGCCCGGTCGCCTCCGCGAGCGCCAGCAGATGGGGCGAATCCGCCGGCGCCGCCAGCACCATGCCGTCGCGGACCAGGACCGGGTTGACCAGCCCCAGATCGTCCGTCGGCGCCCGCCCGGCCACCCGGCCTTCGCCGTAGTCGAAGCACCACAGCACTTCTCCACTCGCCGCGTCGAGCGCGGCAATCGTCCGGCGCTGCGTCGGGAAATACACCACGCCCCCGGAATACCCCAGCGCCGTCGGGCGAACCAGCGATCCGCGCCCGCGCGCCGTCGCTTCGGGCACGCGCCGGTACGGGACCGGCGTGCGCCACAGCAGCTTGCCGGTCTCCGCGTCCAGGCACACGAGCGCCGGGACCAGACCCTTGACGCCCATGGCATCCTCCGGCAAGGCGGCCAGATAGACCCGACGCCCGACCAGGAGCGGGGCCGAGTAGAGCAGCCCCTTGTCCGTGAGCTTCGCGCCGCTCGCCGTCCACAAGAGCGCGCCGTCCTTGGCGTCCAGGGCCACTACCGGCTGGCCGACGCCGGGATCCCCGGGCCGGCCAGGGGTCGCATCGAGCACCGCGATCACCAAGCCGCCGCCGCACGCCGTGGTCAGGAGCGCCGGCGCACTCGGCCCGCGCTTGACGGCGCGCGGCCCGATGGCGGCGACGGCGGCAGGCGGCCGCACGCTCCCCGGGTCGCCGCGCGCGCTCCACAGCAGCACGCCGTTCGCGCGCCGCACCGCCTCCACCGCATCCCCGGAATGCACGATCACCGCGTCCCCGAACGCGACCGGATGCAACGCGACCAGCCGGTGCGTGACGTAGTCGTTGTCCGGCTCGACGGCCGAAAAGCTCCACAGCAGCTCGCCCGGGTTCGCGAGCGCCGCCGCCGCCGCGCTCGCCGACGGGAACCCGAAGCCGGGGGTGTCGAGCGGGTCGGGCCGCGGGAAGAGCGACGCCAGCGCGCTCGCCTGATTCTCCGCGGCCCCGGCCGCGAGCGGATAGCGACGCACCGCCGCCAGCGTCGCCGCCGGGTCCTGCTCCGCCGCCGCCGCCGCGAAGGCCGCCGACGCCTCCGCCCCGTACAGCTCCCGGTACAGCGCCGCAAACTCATCAGGGATACGCCGGAGTTCCCGCCGCGCGTTCTCGCGCACGCCGACGAGGTTCTCTTTCTGCGGCAGCCGCACCACGACGTCCGCCTCCGCCGACCCGCCGACGAGCGACTGCCAGCGCGCGATCGCCTCCCGCCAATCGCCCGCCTGCAGTTGCTTCTGGGCCTCCACGAAGATCCGGTTGAGCTGCACGTCGGTATGGGCCTCGATCGGATCCTGCGCCGCCGCCGGGCGGGCCACCGCGGCAACCGCGAGGGCGAGGGCCACCGCGACGTGCGCCACGCCGGCCGGACCGAAATCTCTCTTCATCGTGTCTCCTTGCGCGGCACGCGGCCGATGGTCCGCCGCCGAACCGGGCCGACGGCGGTCGGCGGCCCGATCAGACGGCGCAGCGAGCCGCCCGCCTGCGCCAGTTGCGCCGCCGCGGTGCGCCGGGTGAGCCCGAGCCGCTGCATGGCGAGGGCGAGCTTCACCGAGTTTCCGGCGCGCGCCAGGAGCGCCGCGGCCGCCGGGCGGTCGAGTCCGGTGAAAGCCGCGAGGATACGCAGCGCGCGCTCGCGCAGCTTGTGCGAGCCCGGCCGCAGGTCCACCATGACGTTGCCGTAGGCGCGACCGCACAGGACCATGACGGAGGTCGTGAGCGCGTTGAGCGCCAGCTTGGTGGCGGTGCCCGCCTTGAGGCGCGTGGAGCCGGCGAGCACCTCCGGCCCGACCGGGATGACCAGGCGGCAATCGCACGGCGGCGGGCGATAGCCGCGCGCGTTCATGGCCAGGAACACGGTCGCGGCCCCGCGCCGGCGGGCTTCGGCCAGCGCGCCGCGCACGAAGGGCGTGGCCCCGCTCGCCGCGATCCCGACCACCGCGTCGTGCGCCCCGGCCCGCACCCGGGCGATCGCCCGACCCCCGGCGGCGGCGTCGTCCTCGGCGCCTTCGACCGC
>JACRIP010000262.1 GCA_016220045.1 Planctomycetota bacterium | reverse complement strand
GCGGATGAAGAACCGCCCGATCCGGATGGTCACGAGTTGCAGCCGATACTGGGTCTGCCAACCCCAGACCGGCACGCGCTGATACCCGACGATGACCTGATAGGCGACCCGCACCTGGTACGCCACCAGGACCTGGTAGGGTTGCTGCTGCCACTGCCACACCGTCACCCATTCCGTGATCACCACCGGCACCTGTCGCGGCACCATCGATTGGGTGAACAGCGTACCCGGCGTGCCGTCACGCATGGGCACGGAGTAGAAGGTGAGGCCGTCCATCGGGCTCTGCACGGTCTGGCCGTTGGCGCCGTAGAGCACCGTCGGCTTGTACCAGAATTCCAGCGAGCCCTGCTGCAGGTTGAGATTCGAAAGGTTGGCGTCCGGGTACACGGTCGGGTCGGCGCTCGTCGGATCGTACATCGCCGTCTTGTCGCGCCGCCGCGAAACCAGCATCCCGTCCGGGACCAGGTCGCTGGTGTACTGGGTGGTGTTGTCGAACACGCTGCGGGTCGCGCCCGGCGGCAGCGGTCGGGGATCGTTCGACGGGTAGGCCGGGACCGCGGGATCCACCGAACTCGAGTAGTTCACCAGATCGCGCGGCGCATTGGACGGATTCGCCTGGAGCGAATTGTCCAGGTCGGCGGCGAAGTTGGACGGCGGCGGGGCGGCCGGAGCCGGCTGGGCGAGTTCGGCGAGCGCGACCTGGCCGTCCCGATCCTCGCCGCCGCCGGAGAAGACCACGCCCGGCACGTTGGGGAAGGTCTTGAGCTGGGCGGGCAGGGTCGCGTTGGTCGCGTTCGTGAAGTCGGCTTGCGTGGTGAGGCGCGCCACGTTGTACAAGCGGACGACGTTGCGCACCTGCGACTGGCCACGCACCACGCCGCCGTTGGAGGTGACGCGGCCGAGCGAGCGGATCTCGTAGTAGCCCATCGAACTGAAGCAGAACTCGGTGGTGCCGACGTTGAAGGCGGTGGTGGCGCCGACCGGGTTGACGCCGGCGAACCGATCCGCGCCGGCGTAGTTCAGGTCGCTCTTGTCCACCGGACGGTAGACGGGGGTCCCAGGATTGAGCTTGTTGGAAAGCGAATTCGGGTTGGCGTTCGCGCGAATGATCTCCAGCTTCCGCGCCAGGTTCGGCACCTGGCCCTGCAGCGCGACGTTCGCGGCAAGCTGGCCGAGGTAGGTGTCGAACTCCTCCCAGGTCTCGAAGGGATCGGCGACCCGACGGGCGATGATCTGATTGGCGATCGCCTGGGCCTCGGCGAGCGCGATGTAGCCGCCGGCGTGATCGACGTTCGACCACTGGCCGGTGCCCGACTCGTAGGCGGTGCGCACCGCCCGCAGGCCGGTCATCGTCGCCATGAGCACGGGCGCCGAAGCGGTGTTGAGATTGATCGGCGCGCGCCCGTCCGGATCCCGCTGGAAGGTCAGGTTTTGATAGAACGGGCCCGCGGCCAGGCGCTGGCCGTTGGAGATCGGGCCGACCGCGCTGACCGTCTGCGGCTGCGGGGCGGGCCGGAGCACTTGCAGGTCCACCCACGCCTGGTCGGTGATGAAGGGTTCCAGCGTGGCGTACTTGCGGCTCCCGGTATCCACGTTGCCGCCGTTCAATTGGATCAGGACTTCGCGCAGCTCGGACTTGCTCGCGAACACCCGGCCGGCGCGCAGGTTGCGGTCCGCGAGGATCGCGTTCGCCGCGGCGAGGTCGGGAATCGGGTTGTCGGCCGGCAGCAGGGCGGGCGTGGACATCAGGATAATCCCCTGCGCCAGCGCCACCAGCATGTGATTGAGGTTGGGCTGGCGCCCGTTGATGTAGAGCTGGCTCGCGCAATCGAGGATGCGCAGCACGTACGTGTCGCCTTCCGCCTCGAAGGTGCCCGCGGCCGGCGCGCCGGAGTACGCGCGCTGCCGCCCGTTGGTCGCGATCGCGCCCGCGCTGGTATAGCCGGCGTGGAAGGACGCGCGCAGCCCGTTGCTCGGCGCCAGGTCTCCGAGCTGCGCCAGCCGCCGACCGGTCCCCGGGTCCACCGTCGCCAGCGGGTCCCAACCGTACCAGGAATCGGCGGGAGGATTGAGCCGGTCGATGATGTAGTTGTCCACCCCCCGGCTCAGCTCCGCCGCGCCGCGCTGCACGCCCGCGTCCGCCAGCATCTTCGCGCGCACCTGCTCGAGCATCGAGGCCGAGACCTGGCCCTCGGTCGTGACAATCGTGACGAAGGTCACTCCGAGCACCGCCAGCAGGGCCAACATGCCCATCGAGACGAGGAGGACGAAGCCTCGTCTGTTCCGGCCCGAGCGGCAACTCGCCACCATGGTGCGCAACATGGCAGGCACTCCGATTTCAGGAGAACCGAGGGAGGACGAAGATGCGTTGCACGATGCGCTCCTGGCGCGCTCCCGCGCCTTCCGTCATGCGAAATACGAACTGGAGCGCATAGGGCAAGGCATCCCAGGAATTCGCGGGGATTCCGTCTCCGACCGGGTAGCTCACCGTATTCGGCGGCGCTCCGCCGGTGAGGATGAGCCGGCTTGCCGGCAGGTAAATACCGTAGGGACCGGCGCCCGCCGGACCGTTGGGCGGCAGCCACATGATGCTGATGTTCATGGAATAGATGAAATTCCCGACGTCGGTCGAAAGGTAGTTGCTCGGGGCGTCCTCGTTCGCCGCGTACGGCGCCGCGGGGGGCGGTACCCCGAGCGCGATCGGCGCGATCGTTCCCGTCGCACTCGCCATCGCCGCCACCGGCCATGCGCGCCGCCGCAGCACGAAGAGATAGCGCGCCGTCGCCGGCGTGTCCGCCAGGGTCGTTCCCACCGTGCTGCCGCCCACGCCGCCGACCGACGGATCGTCCTCCGGCACCAGGCCCCAGAACACGTGCACCAACCCGGTCTGCGGCTCTCCGTTCGCGGTCATGTACGTCGAGTAGGTGCGAAACTGGATGCGGTCCCAGGCCGGGTTCGACCGGCTCGCACCCTCCAGCGGCGGCGCCGCGGTGGCGTTGAAATCGTGCACCTGGAAGCGCTGCCCGACGCTCGGCGGCGCCATCCCCTGCAGATCCCGCTCCAGCAGATCGAGCATCACGCCGGCCTGCCCGCGGATCGACAGACGCGCATCCACCGTCTTCATGATCGTCTGCGAGCCGTCGAAGACGAAGGCAATCATCGACAACAGCACCACGCCGAGCCCGAGCGACACCATGAGCTCGATCAGCGTGAACCCCTGGTCAGCGCGGGACCGCCGCGTCGCGATGGTCATGCTGCCTCATCAATCCATGGCCGCCAGGGGGAACTGCAGGACGGCGACCGGCGCCCCCAGCGCCGGATTGCTCCACTGCCCCGCCGTGTACTCGCCGCGATACACGCGGACCGTAAATCGGTACATGCGTGCGAGCGCGGGGCCCGCGGGGCCGGCGAATTCCCCTTCGACCAGGATGTCGTACCAGTACTGCCCGTAGTCGAGGGTCATGTCCGTCGGCATCGGGTTCGCCGTCAGGTCCGCCGATTTCTCGACCGGCGCGCCCCGGATGTCCTTGATCGTCTCGAAGAGCGGATTCTGCCAGACGCCGATTTCCGCTCCGGCCGGCGCCGGCGTCGCGCCAATGCGGAAGATTTCGTCGCCGAGCGGGTGGCGGGTGCTCCTCGGCGACACCCACAGGTTGCCGGCGGGCCCGTAGACCGGCAGCCCGGCGTCCTGGGGCGCCGCCGGGGCCAGCGTGGTGGCGTTGAGCGACTGGTTGCCCGGATGGTGGCGCACCTCGCCGAACACCCGCGGCAGCGGCAACGGATATTGCGGCAGGCCCACATTGCCCGGCGCCGTAGCCATCTGACTCGTCCCCACGCCCACGCCGTCGTGCACGAAGTTCACCCAGTAGACCGTGCCCAAGAGCCGCGGGGCGGACATCGCCACCGCCAGGGCATCGCGCACCGAGCGGCCGATGTGGGCGGCGCCGGCGGCTTCGTCCCCGCCCCGGGCGATCATGAGCCCGTGCGTGAAGAGCGCGGTGACCCCGGTGATCCCGATCATGAGCACCGTGATCGCCACCAGGACTTCGAGCAAGGTAAATCCCGCGGAGCGGCGTGCGCGCGACGACATGGCGAGCAGTCTCCACTGCGCCGCCGGCATGCCCCGCGGCGCGGGACGCATTTTTATTCGTATTCCGACAGTACTGTAGCACAAAAGCGGGGGTGGCGTACAAGAAAAATGTTCCTGCGGCGCCACGTGCCCGGCGCGGCGGCGGTCATGAGCGCGACCCGGCCGGAGGGGCGCGCGGGGGGGAGGGTCAGCGTCCGTTCCAGCGGATGGACGCGAGCGCCAGCGCGGCGGCCCCGGCGCAGGCGGCGCCGCACCCGAACGCGGCGGGGGGGCCGTATTCCTGCCAGAGCACGCCGAAGAGGAGGTTGGCGGGCAGCGCGGCAAAGCCGATGGTGAAGCTGTAGAGTCCGTAGGCGGTGGCGCGCAGGTGGGGCGGCACGAGGTCGGCGACCAGCGCCTTTTCGTTCCCCTCGGTCAGGCCGTAGTAGAGCGCGTAGAGCAGGAAGAGCGCCCAGATCGCGGCGGGCGTCGTGGCGCCGGCGAAGCCCAGGTAGGCGACGGCGTAAACGGCCCAGCCGGCGAGGATGAGCGGAATGCGGCCGACGCGGTCCGAGAGGCGGCCGAGGAGGGCGGCGG
>JACRIP010000014.1 GCA_016220045.1 Planctomycetota bacterium | reverse complement strand
GAGGTCTCGGGCGGCGCGGGGTCGTGGGAGGCGGCCGGGGCCGGGGCCGCGGCCGCCGGCTTTTCGGCGGGGGGGGCGGGCGGCTTGTCGGTCGCTGTCGCCGCGGGCGGAGCCGCCGGCTCGGCGGGCCCGCCGTCGTCGGCGAGCGCCGGGCGGGCGGCGACGGCGAACGCCCCCGTCAGCACCGCCGCCAGGAACCACCGCGCCGAGCCCACGCGACCCCAGTTTCCTGCGAAAGTGGATGCCATCCCGGTCCCTTTCGTACGTTGCGAGAATACTCGTCTCGGTCCTCCTCGTACTCGTACTCGTACTCGTACTCGAACGCCCGGTGCGGTCGAGTACGAGTACGAGTACGAGTACGAGTACGAGCAGGAGAGACAGCTCCTGCAGGCGAAGGCGGGTGACGTGGGCAAGCCCGTCGGAAGCTCCCTGCCCCGAGAGGAGCGCACGCGCGGTGCGCCGAATTCCGCTGCGCTACTTCACGTCGAACTCGACCGTGTACGGATGGATGTCGATCATCCATTCGTTCATCGACTGGTCCATGTCGGCCGTGGAGCCGCAGAACTGCATGAAGTAGATCGGTTCGGCGCGGCTGCGCAGGCGGACGGCGAGGCGGTAGGCGCCGGGCCGCGCGAGCGCCGCCGCCGGGACCTTGTAGACGGCCTTGCGCACCGCGAGCGGCGGCAGCGACCGGCCTTCCATGCGGATGAAGGGCGGATGGTTGAGGACGGAGATCGGCAGGCCCGCCGGCCGGATGAACGGGAGCTGGTCGACGTCCACGTTGATCGGCAGGTACATCTCCCGATCGGTGCCCTTGACGTTGGTCGTCAGGAACTTGGTCTGGAGGTTGACGAGCTGGTCGTCGTGCGGCAGGCGCCCGGCGGCGACCTCCTGGGAGTGCAGGTCGGCCATGTCGCCGTGCTTGTCCACGTAGCCCGATTCCCACACGTTCTTCCCGTCCGGGTCGAGCAGCGCGACGTTGAGCCATATCTCAGGTTGTGCCCCGAGGGAGCCGCTGGGCAGGTTGTGGCCCGGGTTGAGATTGGTCATGCGGTAGTGGAAGCGGAGCGGCTGCCCGGCCGCCGGCGCCGCGTCGAAGAACGGACCGTCGAGGCGGGAGCCGTTCTCCATCACCGCCAGCCGCAGCTTGCGCTTCTCCTCCAGCCGCTTCAGGTTCGCGTCCACGATCTCGCGCGCGCTCTGCCGGTCGTCCACGCTCGACCATTCCTCGGGGAACTCGACCTTCAGCGCGCCCTCCTCGACCTGGGTCTCGAAGTCGTCGGTCCCCCACCCGGCGCGGTAGTCGAACTTCAACCACGCCGGGATCTCGAACTGGTCGTTGAGCGGGTTGTGGGGGAAGATGCCGGGGTGGGCGATCGGGTACCCGGGGCCGAAGAAGCCGTGGTGGTGGTGCTCGCGTTCGGAGTTGACCGCCTTGCCGTTGATGGAGGCGACGGCGCCCTTCGCGAAGCCGCTGGGAACGCCGGGGACCTTGCCCATGTGGCAATCCTGGCAGCGCACGCCGGCGTCGAACGCGGGCGAATGGCGGTACTGGTCCCAGACGACCTCGAGCTTGATGCCCGGGTAGACCGCGACCTGGTGGCAGGAGACGCAGAACTCGGAGCGGCCGAGCTGTTCGAACTTGATCCCGGCGCGATGGATGGGCACGCCGGGCGCCTTGTCGTCAGGCCCGGTACGTACCTTATAGGCGTCCTTCGCGGCGACCACCTGCGCCACGCCGTCGCCGCCGATGCCGCCGTAGACCGGCTCGTGGATGTCGCCGGGCTCGATGCGGCGCTCGCCGTTGGACTTGTTGTACTCCTCGCGGACGCGATGGCAGGTGATGCAGGTCACGCCCTCGCGCGAGACCGGGCTGCGCTGCCAGAGCGGCAGCTCGCGCGGTTCGTTGAGGATGGTGCCGACCGTGCCGTGGCAGCGCATGCAGAAGTAGCCGACCGTGCCCTGGGCGAGGTCGGTGATGCGCTGCTCGAACTTGTGGAACATCGGGGAGATGGACGCGTAGGCGTGGTTGGAGGAGGACCACTCCTCGTAGATCTGCTGATGGCAGGAGGCGCAGGCGGCGGCGCTGGGGTACTGGCTCTCGGCGAAGACCTGGGCGTGCGGGTCTGCGGCCGGCGCGGCCGGGGCTTCCGCGGCAGCGGCGGCGGGCGGGGCGGGGTCGGCCGCGACGCGGACCCGGCCCGCGAGCAGGCAGAGCAGGACGAACGCGCCGAAGCCGAACACCGAGCGCGGGGCCGCGTGCGGCAGCGGCGATGACGGAGGCGCCGGGTGCTGCCGGTCCATTATCTTCGCCATATGAGGTACTCTCCGTACGCTACGCCGCGGCCTGGTTCAAGTGGCCGCAAAACGGGCCGCAAAACGGGGACACGATCCTGAGTTCCAGCGCCGTCCCGCGGTGATCGCCGGCCCTCTCAGGAATTCAGGTCATGTCCCCGTTTTGCTCCCCCTGAGCGGGAGGGGACTGTGACCCCGACCTGAACCAGGCCTCCACGGCTACTTGCGATACCCGATGCGGAGGAAGATCAGCGGGCGCGCGATCCGCCACCAATCCAGGAAGGGCACCATCTTGGTGTAGCCGACGTCGTCGGCGTGGTAGATCTTGGTCACCGGCGCCTCGCACACCCGGTACCCGAGGACGATCGCCTGGTAGAAGAGGTAGGGCTCCAGCTCGTAGCGGTTGAGCCATTCCTGTTCCATGTTGATGCGCGCGTCGCGAAAGAGCGAGGTCTTGATCGCGCGGTAACCGTTCGTGCCGTCGGTTACCGGGAAGCCGGTGATCAGGCGCATGAAGATGGAATACGCCTTGGTGGTCACGCGCCGGAAGAGCGGCATGTTGACGGTGCGGAGGCCGTCGAGCCGGCGCGAGCCCTGGACGAAATCCTTCTGCTCGCAGATGATCGGCCGCAGCAGGTTCTGCAGTTCGTCGGGCTTGTCCTGGCAATCCGCGCCCATGACCACGGCGATATGGTAACCTTGCTCGATCGCGTACTTGTAGCCGGTGCGCAACGCGGCGCCGACGCCCGCGTTCTGCTCGTGCACCAGCACCGTCGCCCCCGCTGCGCGC
Source organism: Planctomycetota bacterium (assembly GCA_016220045.1). GTDB lineage: Bacteria > Planctomycetota > MHYJ01 > WSZJ01 > JACPWG01 > JACRIP01. The sequence goes on along the minus strand of JACRIP010000014.1, from coordinate 7,979 downwards.
GCCTCCGCCGCCGTCTGATCGCGCGACCCGTCGTCCACGATCACGACTTCGTCGATGTAGCGCCGGTCCGCGCCCTTCACCACCTGCCCGACTTTCCCCTCCTCGTTGTAGGCGGGGGCGATCAGCAGGATCTTCCAGCCCGTGCGGTCCAGGTCTGCCATCCTGTGTTCACCCTATCCTTGACCCGAGGGAAGCTTGATCGGCGCGCCGCCCTGCCGCATCGACTGCTGGATCGCCTCGAGGGCCTGGACCACCCGCCAGCCGTCGCGGCCGGAGGAGATCGGCGCGGAGCGCGCCGCGACGCAGGACACGAAATGCGAGTCCTGGGCCTTGAGCGGCTCGTGCAGGGCGATCTTGGGAATCACGATGTCGCCGTCGCGCAGCGCGTAGTGGAACTCGCCGTAGGTCTCGTAGTAGGTCTTGGTGACGACGCCCTTGTCGTAGATGCGGATAGGCTCGATGGCGTCCATGTCGTTCCAGACCGCCATCTTGCGGTCCCCGACCACCGTGATCTCGCGGACCTTGCGGGGATCGAGCCAGCTCACGTGGACGTGCGCCAGCGCCCGCCCGGGGTAGGCCAGCGAAATGAAGGCCACATCCTCCACCGCCGGCGAGAGGTAGACCTGGCCGCGCGCGGAAACCTCCGACGGCCCGGCGCCGAGCAGATGATTGAAGATCGAAATGTCGTGCGTCGCCAGGTCGTACGCGACGTTGACGTCGGTCCGGATCGGGCCCAGGTTGGTGCGCGCGGCGTGCAGGTAGTAGACTTCGCCCAGCACGCCGGTCGAGATCAGCTCGCGCAGCTTCTGGATGCCCTGGTTGAAGACGAAGACGTGGCCGACCATGAGGATGCGCCCGGCCTTCTCCGCGAGGTCGACCAGCTCGCGCGACTGCGCCGCCGTCACGGTCAGCGGCTTCTCGCAGAGCACGTCCTTGCCCGCCTCCAGGCAGGCCTTCACCACCGCGTGGTGCGAGGCCGAGGGCGTGGCCACGACCACCGCCTGCACCGTCTTGTCGGCGCACAGATCGTCCACCTTCGCGGTCGTGCGCACGCCCGGATAGCGCTGCGTCACCGCGGCCAGCCGCTTCGCGTCCGCATCCACGCACAGCGCCACGCGCGCCTCGCGGATCTCCGACAGCACGCGGACGTGGTTCGCTCCCCACTGGCCGCAACCGATCACCGCGACTTCGACGGGCATAGACTGCTCCGGTTTCTGCCGTACTACGCTAAACACCGTAGAACGAATGGATGCCGGCGGCGACTTCGCGGGCCTCGGCCTCGGTCATTTCCGGGAACATCGGCAGGGAGACGATCTCCTTGGCGATGCGCTCCGTCACCGGGAAGGCGCCGTCGCCGAGCCCGAGCTCCGCGAAGGCGCCCTGGCAATGGATCGGCACCGGGTAGTGGATGAGGGCGCCGATGCCGCGGGCGCGCAGATGGGCGAGCAGGGCCTCGCGGCGCTCGACGCGGACGCAGTAGACGTGGAAGATGTGCCGCGCGCCCGGGGTCTCCTTGGGCAGCGTGACCTGCGGCGCCTTGATGGTCTCGGCGTAGATCCGGGCCAGCCGGCGCCGGCTCTCGTTCGCGGCGTCGAGGTGCGGCAGCTTGACGCGCAGGATGGCGGCCTGCAGCTCGTCGAGCCGGTTGTTCCAGCCTTTGACCGGATGCTGGTACTTCTCCTTCTGGCCGACGTGGCGCAGCACGCGGATCTTGTCGGCGAGGGAGGCGTCGCCGGTGACGATGCCGCCGCCGTCGCCGTAGCAGCCGAGGTTCTTGGCCGGGTAGAAGCTGAACGCGGCGGCGAGCCCGAAGGAGCCGGCGCGCCGGCCCTTCCAGTCGGCGCCGTGCGCCTGGCAGGCGTCCTCGACGACCGGAATGCCGCGGCGGCGCGCGATCGCCAGGAGCTGATCGAGATCGATCGGCTGGCCGTAGAGATGGACCGGCAGGATCGCCTTCGTGCGCGGCGTGATCGCGGCCTCGAGCCGGGTCAGGTCGAGGTTGTAGGTCACGGGGTCGATATCGACGAAGACCGGGCGGGCGCCGCAGTCGGTGATCGCGAGGGCGGTGGCGACGAAGGAGTTGGGCGGGGTGATGACCTCATCGCCGGGCTGGAGGCCCATGGCGTGGAGGATGAGGCGCAGCGCGTCGAGTCCGGAGGAGACGCCGATGGCGTGCGGCACGCCGCAGTAGGCGGCCCATTCCTTCTCGAAGGCCTCGACCTCTTCGCCGAGGATGAACATGCCCTTGCCGATGCAACGGACGATCGCCGCGTCCATGGCCGGTTTGAGGGTCTCGTACTGCCGGCGCAGGTCTACGAACGGAACGGACATACGGTAAACTCCTGACTTCGTGGCGCGGGGAGGCGCGCCTACAGGCCGGAGGCGAAGGAACGGCGCATGCGGCAGCGGAAGAGGGTCCAGACGGCCGGGAATGCGTCCTTCCAGGTGATCTTCTTGCCCTCCGCGTAGCTGCGCCCGCTGTAGGAAATCGGCACCTCGTAGATCCGGTAGTGGCGCCGGCAGACCTCGGCCGTGAGTTCGGGTTCGATGCCGAAGCGCTCGGAGTCGAGGAAGAGCGAGCGGTTGACCGCCTGCGTGAAGGCCTTGTAGCACGTCTCCATGTCGCTGAGGTTGATATCGTAGAGGATGTTGGTGATGAGGGTGAGGCCCTGATTGGCGACGTAGTGCCAGAAGTAGAGGACGCGGTGCGGGCCGCCGAGGAAGCGGGAGCCGAAGACCACGTCGGCGCGGCCGTCGATCAAGGGCTCGAGCATCTGCCGATAGTCGCGCGGATCGTACTCGAGGTCGGCGTCCTGAATGATCACGAAGTCGCCGGCGGCCTGGGCGAGGCCGGTCCGGACGGCGGCGCCCTTGCCGCGGTTTCGCGGCTGATGGATGATCTTCAGGTCGGCGCCCGGGTGCGCGGCCGGCAGGGCATCGAGGAGGGCCGAGCTGCCGTCGGTCGAGCCGTCGTCCACCAGGACCACTTCCCGCGCCACTTCGACAGGCGCCGCCAGGACGCGCCGGACCAGCTCTTGGAGGGTCTGCCGCTCGTTGTAGACCGGAATCACGATGCTGAGCTTCATGATCGGGCGCCGAGCGCTCCAGAGGGGAGTGGAGGCGGGGGGCCGCGGCCCGGGGATTTGCGCGACGCCCGCATTTCGCGGCGCGTCCCTATACCACAATTTTTACTTGATATCAAGCAACCGAATCCTATAATCACCGCGTTCCTACGGAGGGGTATACATGCCTTTCACCCGACCGATCGGTCTCGCCCTGGTCGCCGCCGTTACTCTCGTCGTCGGCGGCGGCGGCTGCAATCCGCCCGCCGGCCAACGCATCGACAATGCCAAGGCCTCCTTTCAGACGGCCGACCCGCCCGATCCCAAGTACCTGCCGCTCGTCCACTTCGACGACATCCCGCTGCCCAACAACTTCATCCTCAACCGCAACGTCTCCTTCTCCTACGTTCACGGCACGCTGCGCGTCCTCGACCTGCACTTGTCCGGCCTGACCCGCGCCGAGGACGTCGCCAAGTTCCTGCTCACCCAGATGCAGGCACACCAGTGGGTGCTCGAGCGCGCCACGGGCGAACCCTACGACCGCCTGCTGGAATTCACCAAGCAGGAGGAGAAGGCCAAGCTCCGGGTTTCCGTCGCGGGCAAGATGACCCTCCTGCACATCAAGGTTGACCGACGCTGACGACATCGAAGGGAAAGAGCACGTGGATCCGCTCAAGCCGCTGAGCCCGATTGCCGCGCCCACTCCCCTGGCGAGCCGCGCCGAAGAAGCGGTCCAGGACTTCTACGAGAAACTCCGCCCCTACCAGACGATCATCCTTGCGGCGACGGCCGGGCTGGCGCTCGCGATCTTCCTCGCTCTCTACCTGCAACACCGCAGCCAGGTGCGCGCCCTCGAAGCCACCCACCGCACGGCGAAAGCCCAGACGGTGGCGGAGCTGGAAGCCGCGCTCCAGGACTACCGCGGGACGAGCGAAGCGCCCTTCCTGCTCTTCAAGCTTGCGGCGAAGCGCTACGAAGAGTGCAAAGGCGAGAAGTCGGAGCTCGACCGGATCGCGGCCGACCTGCAGGCGATCATCGACCGCTATCCCGAGCACTGGGTCGCGCGCGAGCTGACGCGCAACCTGCTGCGCACGGTCAAGGACGACCTCGCGTTCGTGGCCGACGAGCTGCCGAAGCGTCTGGCCGAGCTGAAGGAAAAGAACGCGGCCGCGACTCCGCCGCCGGTCAAGGACGACGGGGCGGGGGCGGGCGGCGCAGGCGACGGCAAGGCGGCGCCCCCGCCGGACGGCGCGAAGCCGCCCGACCCGCCCGCCGAGGCGCCGAAGCAGAACTGAGCCCCGCGCCGCGCGCGACCACGCCTTCCATCGCAGGAGCAGAGCCGCCCCCCGGCGCTCTGCTCCGCGTCGTTTCTACCCCCCGGCCCACCTACGGTTTTTTCCGGAGTTTCCCCGGATGAGGCGAAGCTGCGTCCGCGCCCTGCTCGGCGCCGCCCTGGCGACGGCCCTCGGGTCATGCACGAACGTGAATCGGACGATCTACTTCGACGAGTCGCGCATGGAGGAGGCGCTGGGCCGGCTCCTGGCGGAGGTGCGGGGCGTTCCGGCGCCGCCGCTGCCGCAGGCCGTGGCGGAGGCGGCGGTCGACCCCGGCAAGGTGGATTTGCGCGCCGTTCAGATGGAGACGCCGGCGATCTTCGAGCTGCGCGAGCGGATGCGCGATCGCTTCGTGCTGCTCGTGCCGCTCTACGACGAGGCGCGCATCGGGGACGGGCGGAAGGGCGAGGTGGAGCTGCTGCGGTCGGAGGATCTGGACGCGAACCAGCTTGCCGGGCTGGAGGATCTGGTGGGCAAGGAGAATGAGGACCGGGTGGCGCTGATCCGGGCGATCATCGGGGCCAACGCGTACTCGGAGGGGCAGAGCGGGCGCATCCGGACGTGCATGGCGCGAACGCTGCGCGCGCTGGCGCGGCCGGGCTGGCGCTTCCAGACCCCGGACGAGCGGTGGCGGTGGGAGTAGGGCCACGAAGGCGGGGCGAAGGGCCACGAAGAGGCGACGGGAACACGAAGGGCCACGAATCGGGAAGCACGAAGGGCCACGAAGAAGGGGCCACGACGGGCCGCGACGGCCTTAGGGACCGCGCCGCAGCTCCTGCGACGCCGTCGCGGCCCGTCGTGGCCCCGGTCTTCGTGGCCCTTCGTGTTCCAGTCCTTTTTCGTGGCCCTTCGCCCGCCTTCGTGGCCCTTAGCCCCCGAACTCGATGGCGCCGCTTCCCGATTGCCCCGCCCCGCCCGGCCGCGGCGCCGACGGGGAGGAGGCGGCGGCAGGCCCCGGCACTTCGCTCGGCCCGGCAGAATCCGGCGCCGCCGCCGTGGTTTTGCCTGCGGCACCCGCCGGCTGCTCGCTGGGCTCCGCCGGACCCGCCAGCGCGCCCTCCGCCATCAGCAGGATGTAGGACACGAAGGAGATCGCGAAACCCACGAACCACGCGTACTGGTAGGTCGAGACGAAGAAGCCCGGGATCAGGCACTTCCCATTGGCCGTAGTCACCCAGCCGGGAAAGGCCGCGGCCAGGAAGCCGGGAATGTTCGGGAGGACGCCGAGGAGCAGGGCGAGAATCGCGCGCTCGTTGAAGCCGCCCTGGTACCAGTAGGTGCCGCCCTTTCGGTAGAGGTCGGCCAGGCGCAGCCGCTTCGAGCGCAGCACGAAGTAGTCGGCGATCAGGATGCCGCCGATCGGGCCGAGCAGCGCGCCGTAGCCGATCAGCCAGGTGAATATGTACCCCTGGGTGCTCGCGAGCAGCTTCCACGGCATCATCAGGATGCCCACGACCCCGGTGATCATGCCGCCGGTGCGGAAGGAGATCAGGCGCGGCGCCAGGTTCGAGATGTCGTTGGCGGGCGAAACCACGTTGGCCGCGAGGTTGGTGGTCAGCGTCGCGATCCAGAGCGCGAGGATCGCAAAGGCGACGACGATGGGGTTTTCGAACCGGCCGCAGACGGTGACCGGGTCCCAGAGATTCTGCTGGACCACGTCGCCCGGGTAGGCGGCTTCCAGGAGCCGGCGGTTGAGCCGGAGTTTTCCCTCGGCGTCGGCGGGCGGAGCCGCGAGATCGGCGCGCAGGGCAGGGTCGAGGGCGACCCCCGCGAACCGTCCGGGCTCGTACAGGCTCGGGTCGGCGATGCGCTCGTTCAAGAGGGCGGCCAGGGCGGGGGCCAGCCCGTCCGGGGCCGGCGCATCCGTCGGCGCGGCGGCCGCCTTCCCGATCAGCTCTCGGGTATTTTCCGTAACCGCAGCGGCCAGGTGGGCGGAGAGCGGGTCCGTCGCCGCCGCCAGCTTGCACGCCAGGCTCGCCGGGTTCAGCATTTCCTCGTTGCGGAAGCGCGAGTAGCCGGGAATCACCAGGCAGGCCGAGGTCACCGCGACCCCGACGAACGAGTAGAGGGTCATGGTCGAGGGAAGACCGTAGGTCTGGCCGAGGATCTGGTCTTTCTGCGTGCGCGCAAAGCGCGAGAAATCGGGGATGTTGAGGGACAGCGTGGCCCAGAACCCGACCATGGCGGTGAGCTGCGCCGGGAAGACGGCCCAGAAGTTCCCGCCGCCGCCCGAGCTGAACATCGGACCCAGTCCGCCCGCGCGCCAGTAGGCCCAGCCCAGGAGCCCGACGCCCACGATGATCAGGAAGGGCGCGGACACGTCCTCCAGGAAGCGGATCGACTCCATGCCGCGCCAGATGATGATCATGTTGACCAGCCAGAACACCAGGAAGCACGCGAGCTGGCCCACGTTGATCCCCAACCACGCCGGCAGCGTCCCCCATCCGGCAATCCCCGGATAGATCGCCAGCATCAGCGTGTAGGTGGCGAAACCGCCGAGCCAGGTCTGGATGCCGAACCACCCGCAGGCGACGATCGCACGCAGAATGGCGGGCACGTTCGAGCCCAGGACGCCGAAGGAGGCGCGGCAGTACACGGGGAAGGGAATGCCGTACTTGGTCCCGGGGTGGGCATTGAGCACCATCGGGATCAGCACGATCAGGTTGCCGAGCAGGATGGTCAGGACCGACTGCCACCACGTCATGCCCACGGCGATCATCGTGCCGGCAAGCATGTAGGTGGGATTGCAGACGCTCATGCCGACCCAGAGGGCGGCGATGTCCCACGTGCCCCACTTGCGCGCCGCGGCTGTCGTCGGCGCAATGTCGTGATTCCAGTAGGGTGACGCCGACACATTCTCGGTCAGCTCGTGGATACCGTTGACTACGCGATCCGACATCGCGCCCTCCTCTAGCGGTTTTCGTTCTTTGAGAAGCGCCCAAGCCACGTGGATCGCAGAAGCCCGGGTGGGAATCCGGCGCCCGTGGGCTCGTTTGGCGGTTTGGACGTTCAGACGTTTAGGGTGCTGGGAGCTCGACGATCGGCTCGGCGTGGGCCGCCGCCGCCGACCACCGGTCGAAGGCGGATTGCACATAGGCGTCCGACGCGCCGCGCAGGAACGAACTCAGGAGCAATCGGTACACGGCGCCGCGCCGGACCTTCTCGACGCGGCCGGGCTCCAGAAGATTGGGCGATCGGCGCAGCATGGCGAGCGTTTGCAGGCCGAGCGCGAGCGGCCACCAGGTGCAGAGCCGGAGCCGCCGCTCGCCCGGGGGCAACGCCAGCACGTACTCCCGACCCGCCGCGAAGTGGCCGAGCGCGCGTTCGATCCAGCGCCCGACGATCGGCCGCACGCGCGGCCAACTGCGCACGGGCTCGCGCAGGTCCGCCGGCGCCAGCCCCGCCGCCGCCAGCTCGGTGCGCGGCAGGTAACACCGGCCCGCGGCCAGGTCGCGCGGCAGGTCGCGCAGCACGTTGACGAGCTGCAGGCCCTGGCCCAGGCGCACGCCGCGCGCGCACCCCTGCTCGACCGGCGCGCCGGCCGGCGCCGGCGGGGCGCGCGCGTGGTGGCGCGTCCAGGAGT
>JACRIP010000259.1 GCA_016220045.1 Planctomycetota bacterium | reverse complement strand
GCCGCCGGCGCGATCGCCGCTGCCGCCGCGCCGCCGCCCGACCCCGCGGCGGTCGCCGCCGAGGCCGCCACGCTCGCCGCCGCGCTGGTCCGCCGCACCCGCGAGGTCAACCGCGAATTCCGCATGTGGGGCTCGCCGCGCTGGCACAACTTCATGATCCACCTCGGGCTCAAGGAGAAGGGCTTCTGCTACCACTGGGTGCCCGAGCTGCTCCGCGGCCTCCCGTCCGAGCCGCTGCCCGCCTTCGAGCGGCACTGGGGTCTTTCCCTGATGGGGGTGCCGCGCGAGAACAACGCCGTCGTGATCACGCGCCGCGGCATGCCGGTGCGCGACGGACTGGTCTACGACGCCTGGCGCGGGCTGGGCCGGCCCTTCTGGGTGCGCGCCGCGGACGACCCGGAGTGGATCTGGATCGAGCGCTTTGACGAGCGCGCGATCCTCGCAGGCGAAGCGCACGTGGAGCCGGCGGAGTAGATAGCATGCCCTCGCCCACCGCCCTCCGCGCCGGCGCCCTCCGGGCGCTCGGGCTCCTCGCCCTCTGCCTGCCCGTGCTCGCCGCCTTCCTCCTCGGTCCGCTCCCGAACTGGCGTCCAGGCGACGTCCCGGGCGCGCGGCCCGCGGCTCCGGAGGCAAGCGACCCCGCGGCTTCGCCCGGCCCGCTCGCGGTCGCGGGCGCTTCGGACTGGCCCCACGCCCGCGGCCCCGAGTGGACCGGGCATTCACCGGAGACCGCGCTGGCGGACGCATGGCCGCCGTCGGGGCCACCGGTGCTTTGGACGTTTCCCCTCGGCCAGGGCTACTCCGCGCTCATCGCCGTCGGCGGCCGCGTCTACACCCAGGCCCAGACTCCCCTCGGCCAATTCGTCGTCGCCCTCGACGCTACCACCGGCCACCGCCTCTGGGCGACCCGCTACGACGACCCCTTCGATCCGGACGGCCATTGGCCGGGCCCGCGCGCACCGACCTGCTCCCCGGCGCCCGCTGCTGGACGCAACCCACGCTCGCCGGCCGGCGGCTCTTCGTGCGCAATCACGACCGCGCCGTCTGCGTGTACCTCGGCGATCCCGCGGACCTCCCTGCCGCCGTGCGCGCGCGGGCACGGCCCACGTCGGAAGTCCCGGCCACGCCGCCGGTCGCGCATGTTCCGTGGCCGGGAGAAGTCCTGGCGGCCGGAGGCGGGCAGGCCGCCGCGCTACCTGACGCCGACGCCGGCGGCGACCCGGTCGGCCCGATAGCGAGTTACTCCTGCGTCCCCACGCCGTCGGACCTGGTCCTCTGGTTCGTTGCGTGCGCAGGGCTGCTCGCCGCCGCCGCCCTGCTGGCGCACGCCGTGCCGATCGTTGCGACCGCAAAGCGCCCCGCCGTACCTCCGGCGGATACCGCATGGCTCTTCCCGCTGCTCGCCCTCCTCCTCGGCGCCGCGGGCACGCCGCTGCTCGCGCTCGCCACCGGGCGCTTCATCTGCACGGCGCCCGCGGCACTTTTCCCGATCTACGCCGAGACCATCGCCGCCTGCCTCGCGGCGCGCCGCGACCCCGCCCCGCGCGCGGCACTCCGGGCCCGCCTCCTCGTGCTCATCCTGGTGGGACTGTGCGGCGCCTGGTGTGCGGCCTGCCAGTTTTGGTTCCTTCCGGCCGGGCCCGCCTTCCTGGTCGGCCTGCTCCCCGCTTTCCCCCTGGTCCTTGCCTACAGCCAACGCCCGATCGCCGCGTCCGCCGCCGGTCGCGTCGCGTGGTTCGCTCTCGCCTTCGCGGTGGAATTCTGGTTCTCGGCCCTGGTCATCCTCTGGCGCATGGGCGGGTGAGCGCGCGCCCCCCCCCTCAATCCTGCCGGCGCAGCACGATCCACCCGTCCGGCATCTCCTTCTGCCGGTACCGCGTGCTCAGCCGCCGCTTCAGCCGCTCATCGCGTTCGACCAGCCACAGCAGATCGCCCATGCCCCGAAAGGCCATGAACTTCGGGGAATGCCGCTCGATGTCGTCGAACATGTCGCGGAGCTGCTGGGGCGACATGTAGTTCGCCACCGTCACCGTGTAGCGGGTCGCCGGCCGCGCCTCTGCCAGGAAGTAGATCGAGCTCGCCAACGGGTGCGCGAACACGTAGTCGTCCGCGCCGGACTCGCGGTTGATCAACTCCACCGTCGGACTCGCCTGCGGGTCGAGCGGTTCGAGCGCCAGATGGTCCGGCATTCTCCCGGCGCCCGCCTCGACCACGCGAAAGAGCACGACGGCGAGGAAGGAGACGGCAACTCCCGCGACGAGCGTGCCGAGCGCACGCCGCAGCAGCGGACTGGCGGCGGCGTTCCGCAGGCACCCGTCGAGCAGCCAGACCGCCAGCGCAAGGGAGGGCGCCGCGCCCCAGCTCAGCTTGAGGAGCGTCGACTGCGAGGCCAACGCAGTGGCATAGGTGCCCGCGGAGTGCAGGAGCAGAAGGGCGAAGCGCCGACCGGTCGCCGAGCGCGGCGGGAGAACCGCCGGGCGCCAGAGCACCGCCGCCCCCACCGCCAGCGTCGCCACCGGCCAGAGGGCGAGGACCATGGCGGCGATCGCGCTCAGGAAGTGCAGGGTCGGGCCCACGGGCGGCGGCGCAGCCACCCAGAACGAGGTCAGCTCGCCGCCCCACGAGACACGCGCCGGGCTGCCCGGTTGCATATAGTAGAGCATCGGCCAGGCAAAGGTGTTGTAGAGATACCCCTCGAGCATCCCGAGGCGGAAGCAGATCCCCGCAAACGGCGCAAGCACCGCGACGACCCCGGCAAGGTATAGGGCAATCTCCCTAGCCACCGACCGCGTGCGCGGGACGGCGCACCCGCCGGCCTCGTCGGCCGGCCGGGGCTGCGCCGCCGCGAACGCGTCGCCGAAGAACCAGGGCGCCAGCCCGCCGATGGCCAGATTGACCAGACCTTCGTGCACGAGGAAAAGCAGACTGACCGCCCCGGCCACGCCGCACGTGAACCCGGCGCGCGCGCGCGTGCCGGCCGCCCAATCGACGAGCAAACGCAGGAATACGCAAGTCGCCGCGCTGCCGAACCAGTGGTGGTTCGCCGACGGGAAGTAGTGCGCCAGGTAGCCGGTGTAGATCAGGGAGGGCAGCAGGCTGAGCCAGAGGCGATCGGTGAAGCGCCGCGCGACCTGGGTCAGCGACACCCCTCCGATCAGTGCCGCGAGAAAGGCGAGCAGCTTCGCCGTCCGGTGGTCGACGCCCCCCTGGAGCCGGCCGGCCGCCGCGATCAGGCCGATATTGGCCGGCCCCTGGAAGTCGAAGTAATCGCGGTGTTGGAGTTCGCCGTAGAGGAGGGTGCGCTTGGCCTCGGCCAGGAGGGTGGCCTCATCCATGTGCCCGAGCGCCGCCTGGGTGAAGGGGACGAGCGAGAGGAAGAGGCAGGCGAACCAGGCGACATACACTCCGCGCGCGAACCGTGTCGGCGCGGCGACGGCGCGCTGGAACGGACTGGGAAAAGGCTCCACGTCGATGCCCCGAAGGCGGTTGCTCAGGTCCGGCGCGGCGGCTCCGGGAATTCGCGGCGCTTTTGGGCGACGAGATAAACGCAGGCCGCCGCCTCCTCCGCCCCGGGCAGACGCGCGTAGAGGTAATCCAGGAGCTTGATGGGATTGAAGAGCAGCATGAAGAGGTATTTGAGCGCCACCCGCAGCGGCGTGAACCCGAAGGAGAAGACCGTGGCGAGCCAGGAGGTGAGCGTGACGAGCATCGCCGAGGTGGGCCCCATCGTGACGCCGCGTTCGACCATTTCGCAATCCGGGAGCAGGCTCCGCAGGCCGTCGACCGACCAGCGAGTGTAGTCCCGGGGCGAGGGATGAAGCGGGAAGACGAAGGGGACGCCGAGATACAGGTATCCCCCGACCTTGGTGACACGGACCATTTCCGCGACCACCTGCTGCGGATTCGGCACGTGCTCCAGCATTTCCTCGCAGCAGACCACGTCGAAGGAACCCGCGAGGAAGGGCAGGCGCTCGCCCAGGGACACGATATCCACGCGGGGGAAGTTATAGAGGTCGACGTTGATCAGGCTCGGGTGCAATCGCGTCGGGCCGGAGCCGACGTTCAGCATCAGGTCATCCGGGGAGAAGCGGCGGAGGAACTTCTTCGCCGTCATCCCGGTGACGAGGATGGGCGAGACGATGTAGGCCACGCACTGGTAGGCGCGGGGCCAGCGCTTGAAGAAATTCTTGAATGCGTTCTCCGGATCGCTTTGAATCTCCAGCGCCGCCGCCCGGCGTTCGGGTTCCGTCAGGAAAATCGGCACGCCCGCTTCCAGCGCGAAGCGGACCCCGCAGGCGGAACAGGAGAACTCGGGCCCGACGAAGGACTGCCGGCACAGGGGGCAGCAGAGCGCGGCGCGCACCCGTTCCAGGAGTGCCGAGCCCACGGTGGGGGTCGCATCGGTCATCGGAGCCTTCTCGATCCGCACGGCCCGCGGCGATCGGCGCTTCCCGAAAGGTCGGGTGAGGACGGCGCGAGCGGCGGGGAGACTATCGGAAAGGCCGGTGGCGGTCAAGAGCGACGGACACGCAGAGTACCGGGCCGCCGCAGCCGGCGCACCTGGGCCGCACTACGACGCCACGGTCGTCCTCGTCCTCGTCCTCGTCCTCGTCCTCGTACTCGTACTCGTACTCGAACGCCCAGGGCATTCGAGTACGAGTACGAGATACGAGCACGAGTACGACGGAGGCCGTGGCTTGGAGGTGCGCGGCCGCTACGGGCGAGATGCAAGCACGGTAGGGCACCCGACCCCCGTCGCCGGATCCCGGAAGTCGCGACCGCTCCTCCGCCCTGAGATTTCGGCTCGCCGGTTCGACCGCAGCCCTTCCCCGCGAACGGGAGTACCGCCCGATGGACATCACCGCCCGCTACCTCTCGATCGCCGTGGACCGCCCGGACGAAGTCGCCCGGTGGCGCGCCTGGGTTGCCGAGAATGCGGAGCACGTCGAGATCGAACCGTACGCGGGCGGCGGCTGCGGCTGCTGCGTGGAGTTGTACCTGGTGCGCGGCGAGAGCGCTCGCCTCGCCACCTTGCCCGCCGGCCTGGGTCTACAGGTCTCCCAGCCCGACCCGGGCGAGGCGGACCGCTGCGCCGAGTTCGCGGCCCGCCGCGCCGCGCGCGCCGCCGCCGATCCCGCCGTCGAGCACAGCGCGAATCCGGGGTTCGCGCTCGGCCAGCTCGGGCGCGCGCTGCACACATCGGGCGATCACCCGGATCCGGAGGTCCGCGAGCGCGCGCGCCGCCGCGTCGAATCCTGGGCGCGCATCTTCCATGAGATGCTCGCCGGCGCGCTGGCGATCGGCTCGCGCACCCCCGTCGCCGCCACGCCCGCCTGGGCCACGCTCGAAGTCGCGGCGGGCGGCTTCGCCACCGGCCGCCTGCTCGCCGGCGGGCCGCTCCTCCCCCACGAAGAGCAGCTCCGCGCGCGCCTCGGCCTCCCGTGCGACGGCACCGCCGACCGCGCCGCGCTCAACGCCCACTACCTCGGCGAGACCGGCCGCGACGAGCTTCGCGCCCTACTGAAGAGCGGGCACTATCGGCTTTCCGTTCCCGAAGAGGGTGCACTGCTCGCCGTCGCCTGGCTGCTCGAGCACGACGAAGCCGACCGCGCGCGCGCCGTGCTCGACGCGATCGGTCCCTTCCTCGGACGCCTGCGCTTCTACCCGGAGCGCGATCCGGCGCCGCCGCCGCCGAGTTCGCTCGTCCACGTCGAGACCATCGCCGAGACCCTGGTGGGCCTCGACCGCATGCGCCCGGCCGAACAGGTCGAGGCCCAGCGCGAGACCCTGACGGTGTGGAATCCGCTGACCGATCGCCTGCTCGCGCTTTTCGCCGAGACCGTTGACGGGCCGCTCCCGCACCTCTGTCCCGACGCCGAAGGTCGCCCGGCCCGCCGTGCCGACGGCGCCGGCCGCCGCGTCGAGGGGGGCTGGCCCTGCGTCCGCTACGCCGCGGACTGGCCGGCGCGCGCCCGGGCCCTGCTCGCCGAGGCCGCAGCGCTGCGCGCCGCGCACCGGCGCTGCCGCGGGCCGGAGCGCGCGGGCTCGAATCTGGCCCTGCTGCTGGAGCTCG
>JACRIP010000013.1 GCA_016220045.1 Planctomycetota bacterium | reverse complement strand
GGAGGGGTCAGGGGCGACGGAGGGGTCAGGGGCGAGGGGTCAGGGGGCAGGGACGAGGGATCAGTAGGCAGGCCAACGGTGGAAGGAGCGACGTTTATCGGGTGGCTGCCGTAGGGGCGCCTCGTGAGGCGCCCCGGTCCGCGCGCTGCCGGCGAGTCCGCGCTCAAGCCTACCCCGGGGTCGTGCCGATACTCCCTGGAGGCGGGGAATCCGGGGCACAGGTCCGCGTCTGCCCCGCGCTCCCAGGCTGCTCCCTGACCCCTGCGCCCTCCGTCGTCCCTGACCCCTGACCCCTGACCCCGCGTCCCTCGCCCCTCCGTCGTCCCTGACCCCTGGTCCCTGGTCCCTGGTCCCTCGCCCTCGGCCGCCCCGAACGCTTGACGCGCCCGCCCCATCCCCTTATAGTTCCGAGTTTGTTTCGAGCCTCTCGGCCACCCTCTCGGCCGGCCTCTCGACGCGCCCCCAGACGAGGACCCCTCGACCATGGGCTTCCGCGGCGACCTCTCCACCATCAACCTCGCCGACCTCTTCCAGACCCTGTCGGCGAACCAGAAGGTCGGCACCCTCATCGTCGCCGATGGCGAGAGCCGCAAGTGCATCTACTTCGGGGCCGAGGGCGTCCGCCTCCTCTCCACCGGCAAACGCCGCGGCCTCCACCTCGGCGAAATGCTCGTGCGCTCGGGCAAAATCACCCAGAACGAACTCCAGGACGCCCTCGCCATCCAGAAGAAACTCGGCCTCATGCTCGGCGAAGTCTTCCAGAAGGTCGGCCTGGTCACCAAGGAAGAGGTCCAGGCCGCCATCCGCCAGCAGATCGAAGAGGAAATCTACGACCTCTTCTCCTGGAAAGAGGCCAATTTCGAGTTCCAGGAGGGCGCGCTGCCGCCCCCGGAGCTGCTCTCCCCCGACCAGCCGGTCATCTTCGCGGTCTTCGATTCCAACTCCCTCGTCATGGAGGCGGCGCGCCGCCTGGACGAGTGGGAGGTGCTCAACCGCGGCATCCCCGACCACCGCGTGATCTTCATTCCCGCGCTGCCCAGCGACCAGCTTCCCCCCGCCGCGCCCGCGACCGACGCGTCGATCCTGCTCCTCACCGACGGCACGCGCAACGTCGAGCGGATCATCGCCGACAGCCACGCGTCGAAATTCGACGCCTGCTCGAAGCTCTACCGCCTGCTCCAGCAGGGCGTGCTCAAGCCCGCCACCGCCGACGATCTGCGCGCCCTCGCGCAATCCTGCTGGTCGGCCGGCGACCAGGATCGGGCATGTGCCGTATTGCAGGCCGCGGTCGACATCGCGCCGGAGGACGCCGCGATCCGCCAGCCGCTGGCGCAGATGCTGAAGTTCCGCGGCAAATGGCCGGAGGCGGCGCAGCACTACAACGTGCTCGCCCAGGCCTACCTGCGCCAGAACCTGACCGACCAGGCCTTCGTCGCCTACCAGGCCGCGCTCGAATGCCACCCTACCAACCTCGAATCGCGCGCCGGGCTCTTCGGCATCCACATGAAGCGCGACAGCCACGATCGCGCGCTCGGGGAGGCGAAGATCCTGGTGCCGGCGCTGATGGCGGAGAAGGAATGGGACCGGGCGCGCGCGGTCTGCCAGGAGATGCTGGCGGTGGACCCGACGAGCCTGGAGATGCGGGTGCATCTCGCGAACGTCCTGCAGGAGCTGGGGGACAAGGGGACGGCGCAAGCGCAGCTCAAGCAGGCGCTCGACGCGCTGCCGGCGCGCGCGACCCAGGACCTGACCGCGCTCTACGAGCGCATCCTGACCATCGATCCGACGCGCAAGGACATCCTCAGCCGGCTCGAGAAGTACATCGGCGACCACCGCTCCCGCCAGAGCAAGATCCTGCGCCGCCGCACGACCGGGGCCATGCTCGGCGCGGCGCTGTCGGTCTGCGCCCTCTGGCTGCTCTATGAGGGAATCGCCGGACGCGGCATCGACGCCCTCTGCGAGGAGGCGCGCACGCTGGCGAAGCTCGGCAACTACGACGCGGGGGTGGCGAAGCTGCAGCCGGTAATCAGCGGCTATCCGTTCACGCGGGCCGCCTCCCGGGCGCGGCGCGAGCAGGACACGATCGTCCACCTGCGCGACCGCGCGCGCCAGGACGCCGAGGAACTCGACCGCCACCAGCGCGACCGCTACGCCCAGCTCCTCAACCAGGGCGCCTCCCTCGAAGACGAGAATCCGGTCTCGGCGATGGCGACCTACCAGGAGGTCATGGCCTGGGCCCTCGACCCGGCCAACCGCGCCGCCGATCTCTGCGAGCGCGCCAAGAAGCGCATCGAGAACCTGAACCGCTACTTCACCGAGGCCGAGGAGGTCGCCGCCGCCGCGCGCAAGCTCGAGGAATCCGGGCGCTACGACGAGGCGCGCGACCGCTGGAAGAAACTCCTGTCCTCCTACCGCAAGGCCCCGGCGGCCGAGAGCATCACCTTTCCGCTGCGCGTCGAGACCGTGCCGCGCGGCGCCCGCATCCTGCGCGACGGCGTGGTCGTCGGCGCCGGCCCGGTCCTGCTTCGCCTCCGCCCCGGCGAGGGCTGCGACCTGCGCGTCGAGGCGCGCGGGTTCCTGCCCCAGAACCGCCCGGTGCGCTCGGGCGAGCCCGCCACCGTCGTCGTCTCCCTCGAGAAGACTTTCCTTTGGCAGTTCACCGCCGACGGCGCCATCGAGACCCGTCCGGTCACCACCAGGGACCGCGTCCTTTTCGGCAGCCGCGACCGCATCCTCTACGCCCTCGAACGCGCCAGCGGCACGGTCGCCTGGAAGTTCGCCGCCGACGTCTCCGGCGACTTCCTCTCCTCGCCCCTGCTCGCCGGCGGCACGGTGATCGCCGGGTCGAACGACGGCTATGTCTACGGCGTACGCCTGAACGACGGCAAGCTCGCGTGGAAGTACCGCGTGGGGAAGTTCGTGAAGTCCTCCCCGGCGCTCGCCGAGGCGGGGCGGCTGGCGATTTTCGGCGGCTGCGACGGACGGGTCCACGCGGTGCGGGTCGACAGCGGCGAAGCGGCCTGGACCTTTCCGACCGGGGGGGAGGTGCTCTCCTCGCCGGCGGTGCTGCGCGACCTGGTCTACGTGGGCTCGGACGACGGAACCCTGTACGCGCTGGCGGCCGCGACCGGCAAGAAGGCGTGGGGCGCGAAGCTGGGCGACATGGCGCGCGGCGGCGTCACGGCCTCCCCCGCGGCGGTGCTCATCGGCTGCCTCGACGGCAAGCTCTACGCGTTTTCCCCGAGCGGCGCCCCGCTCTGGCAGTTCGCGACGCGCGGCGCGATCACGGCTCAGCCGGTCGTCGCGGAGGGCCTCGTGCTGGTGGGCAGCCGCGACGGAGCGCTCTACGCCGTCGACCTCGCGCGCGGCACGCTCGCGTGGCGCTGCGACACCGGCAAGCCGATCACCGGCGCCGTGGCCGTGTCCGGCAAAACGGTCTTCGCCGGCAGCGAGAGCGGCGCCCTCCTGGCCCTCGAACTGGCGACCGGCCAGATCCTGTGGAAACTGCAGAGCGGCGGGCCGATCCATTCCACCCCCGCCGTCGACGACGGCGCCGTCTATTTCGGCAACGACGACCGCCACCTGTTCGCGCTCGAAGAATGATGAGGTTCCCCCGCGCCGCCCGTTGACCGCGGCTCCCCCCGTGACTCCGGAGGTTGGACATGGGCCTGTTCGATTCGGTGCGCCGCCGGCGCGAACTCGAAAAGCTCGAACGCGACGCGGCCGAAAACCCGTCGCCGCTCACGCTCTCCACGCTCGCCGAGCGCTGCATCGCCTTCGGCGAGACCGAGCACGCCCTGGAGGTCGTCCGCCGCGCGGTCGAGACCTTCCCGGACAACGATCGCGTGCTGACCACCTACCGCTACATCATGAAGTCGCACCTGCAGAGCCGCATCCTGGAGCTGCAGCGGGCGATCGACAAGGCGCCGACCCCCGCGGGCTTCACGCGCCTCGCCGAGCTGCACTACAAGGAGCTGGGCGATCGCGACGCCGCGCTCGAGATGTGCCGCCGCGGGATTGCGCTCTACCCGGGCGACGAGTCGCTGGCGATGATCTACGGTCAAATCCGGATCGATCGCTTCCATGAGGACTTCCAGGCGAAGGACGGCCTGCAGGCGATCGAGCACCTCGCGCGCGCCGCGCGCATCAATCCGCAGAACTACAAGGCCCTCTTGCTCCTGGCGAAGGTCTACGGCGAAGCGGGGGCCTACGCGCACGCACAGGAGGCGCTCGAGCAGATCATGCGCTTCTCGCCCCAGGACGACCGCGCACGCGGCATTTTCGACCGGCTCGCGGGCGTGGCCAAGGGCTCGACCGGCTCGGAAGACGTCGACATGATGCTGCGTGAAGTCGAGCGCCGCGGCGGACTCGACGACGCGGGCAAGGCCCTCATGGCGCTCTTCGACACCGAGAACGGCTCCCGGCAGGGCGGCGGCGAGCCTGCGGCCGACGTGGAGCGCATCAGCCGGCTGATCCGCATGTTCAGCGAGCTCGACGGGCTGCTCGCGGCGGTCGTCCTCAGCACCGACGGCCGTACGGTCGCGGTGCAGGGGCGTGCCGATCTCCCGATGGACCCGATCGCGCAGGTCGCCCACACGGTCTTCACCACCTCGGAGGAGGCCTCGAAGCGCATGGATATCGGCTCGTTCCAGCGCGCGGTCATCGAGGGGCCGTTCGGACGCATGACATTGGTCCAGATGAAGCACCACCTGACGCTGGGAGTGCTCACGAATCAGGCGGTGAAGCCGGATGCGACGCAGTCCGCTATCGAGCGATTCCTGGATGTGCTCGCCAAGTCCGCCCCGGTCCCGGAAAAGGGTTGACTCGACCCCCTCGCGTGTTATGCTATTCCCCCGGCACCACTTGCGCGACCAGCGCACGCAGTGGACGGTGGACAGTGGCCAGTGAACGGTGGACGGTGGCCGGTGGACGGTGGCCAGTGAACGGTGGACGGTGGCCCGTGAACGGTGAATAGTGGCCAGTCGATGGTGGTCCCTGGGAGAAATCGGCCACGGGCCGGTACACTGCAACCGCCCACCGCCCGCTGATCACCGTCCACTAACCACCGTCCACTGGCCACCGTCCACTGGCCACCGCCCACCGTCCACCGTTCACTGGCCACTGTCCACCGTCCACTGCGTGCGCTGGTCGCGCAAGTGGTGCCGGGGGAATAGCATAACACGCGAGGGGGTCGAG
>JACRIP010000261.1 GCA_016220045.1 Planctomycetota bacterium | reverse complement strand
TCGGCGTCGTCTCCGCCTGCAGGCGGAACCACGAACGGGCGGGCCGTGCGAGCGGCATTCCTCGGCCCGACGTGCCCGAGCGCGATCAGCGTTGTACTGCTGGAGGAAGGCCGGCCGTGGTCGCCAAACGCATCATCCCCTGCCTCGACGTCAAGGCCGGTCGCGTGGTCAAGGGCATCCGCTTCGCAGGCCTGCGCGACATCGGGGACCCGCCTGAACTCGCGGAACGGTACGAGGCCGAGGGCGCGGACGAAATCGTCTTCCTCGACGTCACGGCCACGCTGGATGCGCGGCCGATCTTCCTCGACGTCGTGCGGCGGACCGCCGAACGGCTCTTCATCCCGCTCACGGTCGGCGGCGGCATGCGCGCCTTTGCGGACATCAAGGACGTGCTGCGCGCGGGGGCGGACAAGGTGTCGATCAATACGGCGGCGGTCGAGACGCCCGACCTGATCACGCGCGGGGCCGAGGCGTTCGGCCGCCAGTGCATGGTCGTCGCCGTCGACGCCCGGCGCGTCGCCCCGGGCCGCTGGGAGGTCTTCACCCGCTCCGGGACGCGCGCGACCGGTCTCGACGCCGTGGATTGGGCGGCCCGCGCCGAACGCGCCGGCGCCGGCGAGATCCTGCTGACCAGCATCGACGCCGACGGCACCACGGCGGGCTACGACCTGGAGCTGACGCGCGCGGTCGCCGCGGCCGTGAACTGCCCGGTGATCGCCAGCGGCGGCTGCGGCACGCTCGAGCACCTGGTCGAGGTCTTGCGCGGAAGTGGAGCGGACGCCGCGCTCGCCGCCTCCATCTTCCACTACGGTACATACAGGGTGGCACAGGCCAAGGCCGCGCTCGCCGCCGCGGGGATTCCCGTCCGGCCGTAAGGGAGAAAACGATCGATGCCGAAAGCCCGCCCCGTCGCGCCGCGTCGCGCCGCACGCCGCTCAGCCGCCGCGCCGACCGCCCCGGCGGCCTTGATCCCCGTGGTCGCCCAGGACGTGGCCACCCAGGACGTCTTGATGCTCGCCTGGACCTCGCCGGAGACGCTGCGCCTCACCCGCGAGACCGGCTACATGCATTACTGGAGCCGGAGCCGCGGCGCGGTCTGGAAAAAGGGGGAGTCCTCCGGCCACGTGCAGAAGGTCGTCTCCCTGCACTGGGACTGCGATCGCGACACCCTGCTCGCGCGCGTCGAACAAACCGGCCCGGCCTGCCACCGCGGAACCACCTCCTGCTTCGCCGCCCGTCCCTTTCCCGCGCGCACGCTGTTCGCCGAGTTGACCGGGATTTTTCGCGATCGGCAACGCCATCCCAGTCCGGACTCCTACGTCTGCCGCGTGCTGGCCAAGCCCGACGAGACGCTGAAGAAGGTGGGGGAGGAGGCGATCGAATTCTGCCTCGCCGCCAAATCGCGGCGGCGCGGGGCGACGGTGTACGAAGCCGCCGACCTGGTCTTCCACTTCCTGCTCGCGCTCTTCAAGGCGGGCGTGCCGTGGTCGGCGATCGAGGAGGAACTGTGGCGGCGGCGGCGCGAAATGGCGACCGGCGGGGCCGCCGGGCACCGCGGCGACGCCCGCCGCGGCAAAAAAAAGAACAAACGTTGATCCAATTGCATTCGCAGGAGAGATCCCTCATGGCGACGGCCCCGCGCGGCATGACCTACGAGAAGTTCACGGTCGGCCAGGTGCTCGAAAGCGGTTCGCGTACGATCTTCGATGCGGACATCGTGAACTTCGCCGGCATTTCGGGCGACTTCAACGCGCTGCACGTGGACGACGAGTTCGCCAAGCAGAACGAGTTCGGCCGGCGAATCGCGCACGGCTTGCTGGTACAGGCGGTGGCGTCGGGGTTGGCGGTGCAGGCGTGGCTGGACGGGACGGTGGTGGCCTTTCTGTCGGCCGAGACGAAGTTTTCAGCGCCGACCTTTCCGGGGGACACGATCCACGTGAAGCTGACGGTGGCGAACAAGCGCGAGACCAAGAAGCCGGGGCGCGGCATCGTGTTCTTCGAGGTCGAGGTGGTGAACCAGCGCGCGGAGAAGGTGATGGAGGGGAAGTGGACGATGATGCTGGTGAAGGACGTGAAGCCGGCGTAGCGGCCGGCATGGCCGCGTCGGCGGGGAGCCGGCCGGCCGGCCCTGGAAAGGACGACCGATGGGGTTTCGAGCCGTGGCCGCGACGCGCGGATGGGGGTGGATGAGCTTGGCGCTGAGCGGCGCCGCGGTCGGCGCGGCCGTGTGGGGCGCGCTGCCGGTGCTTTCGGGGGTGGCCGACGCGTCGCTGATCTATCGGGTCCGGGTGATTCCCGCAGCGGCCGTGTGCATCGGGGCGGCGCTGGTGGGGGTGGTCGGGCGCTGGGGCGCGCGCGGGACCCAGCCGCCGGGTCCGGGCATGGGGCTCTCGACCTTCGGCATGTACCTCGGGCGGCTGGCGATGGTCGGGCTGCTGGCGGCGGGCCTGTATGCGGTGTCGATCGGGACTTCGCTCGACCGCTACAGCAAGCTGCTGCACGGCGGGGGCGGCGGCGGCGCGGGCGGAAGCGGGGCCGAGGGGACGGGCGGCGGGGGTGCGGGCGCGGGCGCGGGCGGCGGATCAGGGGAGTCCCCGAGGTGAGCCGAGCGCTGCGCCTGCTACGGTTGCTGTTCCTCCTGCTCGGTGTGGTCTGCCTGCCGTTCCACACGGTGGTGCTGGAACCGAATGTCCTGAACGGCGACCTGCCGCGGCTGGCGATTCTCCACCTGTGCCTGCTGCTGTGTCTGGTCACCTGCCTGAGCCGGGTCGGCGACGCATGGGTGCGCTTTTCGCTTTCGCCGGCGGTCTGGCTGGCGGTGGGCATTCTCGGCGTGAAGTGCGCAAGCGCGCTGGTCGCGCCCGACCGGTGGCTGGTGCTCTTCGATCTGATCGCCTGGGAAGCGGCGCTCCTGCTGGGGGGGCTGGCGACGCTCGATCCCGCAGTGCGGGTGAGCTATCGCGAGCTCCTGACCGGGCCGGGGCTGTGGGTGGCGGCGGGAGCGGGGCTGGTGGAGCTGCTGCGCGCCTATGGTCCGGATGCTTCCGCCCACTCGCGGGTTGCGCCCGGGGCGCTGCTCGACAATCCGGACTTCGCCGGAGCCTATGCCGCGCCCATGCTGGTCCTGGCGGTCGGCTGTTTCCTCGCGGAGGCGAGCCGTTGGCGCCTGGCGGTCCAGGGCGCAGCGATCGTGCTAACCGGCGGGTGGGTGATCCTGCTGGGCAATCGGGGCGGGTGGCTGAGCGCGGGAGTCGGGCTGGGCACGCTGGCGTTGCTGGGTGTGGTGGTGGCGGTTCGACGATCCGCCACCCTAGTGGATCGAGCCAAGGTCGCTCCGGGGATCTGCGAGGGCGCCGGGACCGTCGCTCTCCCCGTGAATGAAGAGTGCGATCGCCGCCGTCCCCGTCCGGTGCGGCGCGCCGGCGTGGTCCTCCTCCTGCTCTGGCTCTCGGCGCTCATCGTCTCCCTGTCCGGGCCGAAGGTCGTGTCCGGATTGCTGGATCGGGCCGCCACTGCTTCCGACCCCTCGACCGGCTCCGTGCGCGTGCGCCTGGAAGTGTGGCGGGCGGCGCTACGGATCTGGGGAGATCACCCGATCCTCGGCGCGGGCGCCGGGAACTTTCGCCGCGTCTACCCGGCCTATCGCCCGGCGGCGGAGCGTCGCCTCTCCGGCCCGGGCACGCGCGTGGACACGGCTCACAGCGATCCGGTTCAGCTCCTGGCCGAGACCGGGCCGCTCGGTGCGCTGGGCTGGCTGGCGCTGGTTGCGCTGGTCGGATGGCTCGCGCGGCGCGCGGTCCGTCCGGACGCGATCCGGACGGCGCCGGAAGCGGCGGAGGCCTACGCCCCGGCGCTGGTCGCGGCGCTCGCGGCGAGTTTGACCGACGGGCTCGTCAGCCACCCGCTGCTGTTCCCGGCTTCCGCCGCCCACTTCTGGATGATGCTGCTGGCGCTGGAAGGGTTGGTGCTGCCGGGCACGGCACCGGCGACGTCGGGGCCTGGGGAGGCGAGCGTGGGCCGGCGCGCGTTCCTCTTCGCGGCCGCCATGCTGCTCCTCTTGGGCGTCTTCGCCCGCGTGACGCGGCCGCGGGCGGATGGAGACCGGGCGCTGAGCAGGATGGCCCAACTGGTCGCGGACCTCCCGGCGGGCCCGTTGGTCAAGCGGCCGGGGGCTCCCCTAGACTTCTCCACCGCCAAGACGCTGCAAAGCGTTGCCTACTGGACGGAGCGCCTGGAGAAAGCGCGTGGCCTGGATCCGCATCGCTATGAGACGCACATGCTCCTGGGCAAGGTCTACGAGGCGTCGGGGCGTCCCGAAGACGCGGTCGCGAGCTACGTTCGAGCCGGGGAGATCGACCCGGGGGACGCGCAGCCGCCGCTGGCCGTGGGCATGGCGTTGGTGCGCGCGGGCCGACTCGAACATGCGGCGGCCGAGTTCACGCGCGCCGCGGGGCTCGATCCGCTTGACGCGCGTCCGCTTCTGAATCGCGGGTTGTGCTGGGCGAATCTCTCGCGCTACGGCGAGGCCGAGGCGGACTTGCGCGCCGCCCTCGTCCTGGAACCGGGGCTGGCGGAGGCGGAGTACAATCTCGCGCTCCTGGCCGCGCTGCGCGGTGCGCCGGAAGAGGCCCTGCTCCTGTTGCGCGCGGCGCGAGACCACGGGAAGAGCCTGAGCGCGGCGCCGCGCGAGTCGGCCTTCCAGTCGATACTGGAAATGCCGGAGTTCCGGCGGCTGGTGGAAGGGGAGTAGGCGGTGGGTGGGGCGGCGAGGGGTGGGCGCCGGTGGTCGGGGTCCGGAGCGACGCGGGTGTGCGGTCGATGCGCGAGGATTCGTTCCGCCTGAAGAGGCTGTCGCAAAACGTGCCGGAAGGGCGGAATCGACGAGCTGGCGGGGCGGACACGGGGGTCCGCCCCTACGTCCGGCCACGGCTGTCGGTAGGGGCGGACTCCTGTGTCCGCCCCGGGGTGGCCCGGCCAGAGGCTTTTGCGACTGCCCCTGAAGGCGGAACTACGAACGAGTCGTCCTGCGCTCCCGCGGGCTTGGGCGCCCGCCTCCTGGAGCGTTCTCAGGCGATCACCCGGAGGAGTGCCGGGTAGCGGCCGAGACCGACCATCGCCGCTCCGGGCGCGCACCCAGGATGGCTGCCCCCGGCTCCCCGAAACCTGCCGCCCGTACCCCCGTCGCGCGGGTGTGGGACGCGTCGACTTGGGACTTTGGACCTGGGACTTGAGATTTTGGACTCGTAGTCGCGCGGCCTACTTGTCGAGCAGCGCCTTGTTGAGCTTGTCGATGACGATGCGGCGCTGGAAGGGCTTGACGACATAGTCCGTGGCCCCGCTCTTGACCGCGCGCAACACGAAGGAGCGCTCGCTCTGCGCCGTGACGATGATGAGCGGCAGGAACCGCGTCTTCTCCTCGCGGCGCACGCTCTCGATCATCTCGAAGCCGTCGATGCCTGGAATGACCAGGTCCATGAGCACCGCGTCGATCGGCTGGCCGGCCAGGATGCGCTGCGCCTCCGTGGCCTCCGCCGCCTCCAGCGCCTCGTAGCCCGCCGCCTCCAGCTCCTGCGCCACCGCCTTGCGGAAGGTCGGCAGCGGGTCGATGATCAGCACCACCTTCCGCCGGTTGGGATTCACCGCTTCCACCGCGTGCGGCTGGATCGAGAGCTCCTTGGCGATCCGATGCGTTTCCCGCATCACCTGCGCCTGCTCGTCCGGATGGCGCTCCACCTGCACGTCCACCGGCTCGATGTACCCCTTGTTGCGCAGATGGAAAAGCGCCTTCCAGAGCGGGAACTGCGGCAGGTCGCTCTCGGCGATGATGTGCGAGACCGAGCGGATGCCGTCCAGCCGGCCGAGTAGTACGCGGATCGCCGGATCGTGCGGCGCGCGCGCCAGGAGCTGCCGGCCCTTCTGCGTGAGCACGAAGACCGACGAGCCGTTGGTGATCGTCATCCGCAGCAGGTTGATTTCGTCCAGCCGGCGCGCCGCCTCGATCAGGAGCGAGTTGATGTCCGTCTTGAGCGGCTGCGTGCGGTCCTTGATTGTGCGCAGGTTGGGCGCGGGCGGACCCTCGACGAACTCGAAACGCGCCTCCTTCCAGAGGAAGAGCTCATAGATCTCCTCTTCGGCAGGAATGCCCTTCGGCGCCGCGGAGAGCAGGCGCAGGCCGTCGCGGTCGAAGAAGATGCTCTTTCGTGCGTCGGCGCTGGAAACCGTCAGGGTGCCTTCCTTCTGGTTCTGGATGAGCGTCTGGATGAGGTCGGCGAGGCTCAACGTGCTGACGTTGCCGCGGATGATTCCCATGCAGCGCAGACTCGCAAGAGGAGGTGGGGAGGTCCGCGTCATGGAACCATCCGGGGGCGCGGTCAGTCAAGCAAAAGCCACGTCCCTAAAAGGTTTGCAACGCTTCGGCCGCGGCGGTAAGATGCCCGCCCGCCGTGCGTCCGGGGGCCGCGCACCCGCCGCTCCGGGCCCTCGCCGCCCTGTCCGCCCCGTCCGCCCCGAGCGTGGACTCTCCTTCGAGCGACCCCGGATGGACCTGTCCGAACTCCTCGCTCCGATTGCGTCCGACCTGGAGCGCGTCGAGGCGCGCATCCGCGGCGATCTGGAGAGCGAGTACCCGGTGCTCGCGCGCCTCGTCGAACACGTCTCCCGCTTCCGCGGCAAGCGGCTGCGGCCCGCGCTCCTCCTGCTCTCCGCCTCCGCCTGCGGCGGCGTCCGCGACCTCCACTACGGCCTCGCCGCCGTCCTCGAGCTGATCCACACCGCCACCCTCGTCCACGACGACGTGCTCGACGAGGCCACCCTCCGGCGCAACGTCGAGTCCCTCCACGTCCGCTGGGGGAACGAGATGTCCGTGCTCTTCGGCGACTACCTCTTCGCCCGCGCCTTCCGCGTCGCCGCCACCCTCGGCGACCAGCGCTCCATCGACCTCCTCGCCGCCGCCTCCGAGTCCCTCTGCCTCGGGGAAATCCTGCAGACCTCGGAACGCTGGAACGCCGCCCTCTCCGAGGCGCAATACCTCGAGATCATCGAAAAAAAGACTGCGGTGCTGTTCGGCGCGGCGTGCCGGCTGGGGGCCGAGGGGGCGGGGGCGACGCCGGAGCGGGCGGCGGCGTTCGAGCGCTTCGGGCTCGGGTTCGGGCTCGCCTTCCAGATCGTGGACGACTACGTGGACCTGGCGGGGGACGAGGCGGCGGCCGGGAAGTCCCTCGGGTCCGACCTGCTGAAGGGGAAACTCACGCTGCCGCTCATTCGCCTGCTCGCCGCCGTCCCCGCCGAGCGCCGCGCCGCGGTGACCGAACTGTTCACCGCGGGGGAGCGCCGGCAGGAGCGCCTCGCCGAGATCCGCCGCCTGCTCGCCGAGCTCGGCATTCGCGACATCGCGGTGGCGCGCGCCGCCGAGTTCGCGGCGCGCGCCCAGGCCGCGCTGGCCCCCCTGCCCCCGGCCCCGGCGCTCGACCTCCTGCGCCGCCTCGCCGCCCTCGTCCCCACCCTCGGCGGGGCGTAACCCCCTCCCCTCGCCCTACGGCTGCGCCAGTACGCCCTCCATCCACTGCAGCGCGCTGGTGTCGAAGAGCAGCTCGGTGTGGTTCAGGAAGAGCACGCTCTTCTTGATCACCGTCGCGCCGTTCTGCGTCATCCCGTCCGTGTGCAGTGCCGAGTCCAGGAACACGGTCAGGTCGCCGGGACCCTGGTACTCGATCGAGATCGCGTCGCTCGCGATCACGTAGGGCTTCGAGCCGGCCAGCACCGCGAGCTGCACGCCCGGGGCCACCCCCGCCGCTTCCAGCCGGTCGATCAGGTTCCCCGCCGCGGCCGCCGCCGCATCGATGCCGTACGAATGGCTCATCAGGCCGTACCCGCCGTAGTAGCTGGTCGCCCAGTCCGGCTCGAAGCTCGCCACCGGATAGCTCGCGTCCCAGCGGCGCAGCATCTGCGCGTGCCCCACGAACCGGTTCAGGTTGTACAGCGACTTCGCCGTCGTGTCCATCCAGCCGAAAGGCGTGAGCATCTTGTCCCAGGACATCATCTTGTCGATGAGCATGCCATACATGGAATGCCGGAACATCGCGTCCAGCCCGAGCAGCGGGGCGCCGATGAAGAGCGCGCGCCGCACGTCGCCGCGATAGGCCGTGCGCCAGTTCGAGGCCAGGTTCGACAGGTAGATGCGCAGCGCCATCCCGCCTTTCGACGCCGCGATCACGTCCACCTTCGGCGCGCCGGTGATCGCCCGGATGCGCTCCAGGGCATTCGCCACCTGCTCCGCCTGCACCAGGTTGTCGCCCGAGTTATAGCCCCAGGTCAGGGCGAAAACCTTGAAGCCCTTCGACGCCAGGTAGGGTGCAACCCCCATGGTGCCGTCGTTCGCGGAGTCATGAAACAGGACCGAAGCGGACCGGATGGCGCCCGGCAGGAGCAGGACCGGCACCGGCTGCGGGGCCGTGTCCCAATGCGCGCCGTAGTGCAGCAGGAACTTCTTCGAGTGCGGCTTCGTCGCGCCGTCGAAGGAGGCGAGGTCGTTCGCGGACAGGTCGATGTCGCCGGCATCGAAGGATTCCTGGACGAAGTGCGGGTCGAGGTCCTGGTAGGTCTCGACGCGCGCCCAGGGCCACGCGGCCGTGCCGGTCGCGACCTTGACCGGCGTCGCGTCGAACGACAGCGTGAAGAAGATCGACGTGATAAGCAGGGCACTCAAAGTCATGGTTGCATCTCCATACGATTCGGATCGTTGAACGCCATCACCTGCCGAGGGAGCGATCGCCGAGGTCTAGAACGTAAGGAACGCGCGCTCACCGGGCTTGCGTTCCAGGAGCCACGCGCCGTTCTCCGGCATCGAGTACAGCGAACCCAGGAGCGAGGGCCAGAACCGCGCGTCGTACGCGCCCGCCGCGCCGACGACCTTCGCCGGGGCGAAGGAGGAGGCCGCCGGCTCGAGGTCGCCCAGGCGCCAGGCCGCCGGGTTCAGGCCCGGCAGGGAGTGGTTCGCCACCGTCCAGCGGTAGGCCGCCGGACGGCCACCCGGGATCGCGGGCATCTGGAAGCTGCTGCGGCCGGCCGGCAGGAGCACGTTCCAGGTGCGGCCGCCCGACATTTCGATGGCGAGCGAAATCAAGCCGCCGGCGCCGCCGGCCGCGACCGGGGCGGCGGGAAGGGTCCAGCGCAGGAGCGCCGGATTCGCGCCCGCGAGCGCCGCGGGCACTGCCGCGAAGGCGAGGGGAGCGCCGAAGCCGAAGGGCGGGGCCGCGGGGAGCTGCCAGCGGCCGAGGGCGGCGCCGGCCGGACCGCGCAGGAGCGCGCGCATCGACCAGGCCGCGGCGTTCGGCGCGCGCGCCGCGAGGAAGCGCATGCCCGGCGCGGCCACGCCGTTCATGCGGCCGCCGCCGAACTGGATCTCCTGGTCCAGGCCGGGCAGGCGGGCGAAGAGTCCGCCGGCGCGCAGGCTGACCGTGCTCATGCCGGCCGGGGCCAGGAACCGGGCGTTCACCTGGGCGAGCGCGGCGAGCGCCTGCTGCGCCTGCGCGCCGACGAGCGCGAAAGAGCCCGCCGGGTTCGAGCGCCAGGCCACGCCCTGGATCGAGGAGGGCAGGAGGCGACCGACCTGAATCTCGCGCGACAGCTCGCGCAGCGAGCCGCGCGGCGCCGCCGCTCCGGCGAGCGGCAGGACCACGGCGCGGCTCTGCACGCCGCCCAAGGTGGTCGGGCCGAAGCCGGTCTTGGTCGCGGTCACGTCCACCGGGCCGGTGATCGGCGTGAAGGCCGCCCGCCCGCTCGGGTCCGTAAGCGCGCTCGGGCCGTTCGCGCCGAGCCGGACCCAGGCGCCGGGGATCGGCGCGCCGTTCTGCCCGTCGATCACCTGGACGTCGAGTTTGTTCGCGAGCGGGCCGCCGCCCACGCCGCCGCCGCCGCGCCGCAGCCCGTCAAGGACCGCGGTCGGGTCCGCCGCCGGTACCGTGTCGGCGGGCACGATCCCGCCGTAGATCAGGCCGAACAGAAGCAGCCAGGAAGAGAGACGCCGGGTCATCACAGAACTCCTGAAGAAAGAGAGGTCACCGGCTCCGCGCCGCGCGTCTCGTGCGCCGTGCGCAGGGCGGCCTTCAAAACCTTGCCCAGGGAATTGCGCGGCAGCTCGGGGAGGAGCGTGTAGCCGCGCGGGACCTTGTAGCCGGCGAGGCGCTCCTTGCAGTGGCGCCCCCACTCGGCCGGATCGGCAGTCGCCGCCGCGCCGGGCCGGGCGACCACGAACGCGTGGCCGACTTCGCCCCAGATCGCGTCGCTCACGCCCACCACCGCGACCTCCGCCACCGCCGGATGCTCGGCGAGCACGCGCTCCACCTCGCCGGGGTAGACGTTTTCGCCGCCGGAGATGAACATCTCCTTCTTGCGGCCGACGATCCGGTAGAAACCCTGCGCGTCGCGCTCCGCGATGTCGCCGGTCGCGACCCAGCCGTCGCGCAGCGTCTCGGCCGTCGCGGCCGGGTTGCGCCAGTAGCCGGAGAAGACGTGCGCGCCGGCGATCCAGAGCTCGCCGTCCACCAGTCGCATCCGGGTATGTACCTGAGGCAGGCCGACGGTGCCCGCGTGGTCGAGCTCGCGGCCGGGCGGGAAGCGGAAGCAGTTGGGCCCGACCTCGGTCATGCCGAAGCCCTGGCGGAAGGAGATGCCGAACTCCAGGTAGCGGCGGATGAGGGGGACCGGGCAGGGCGCGCCGCCGGAGATCACGAAGCGGAGCTGCGCCAGCGGCGAGCGCTCGATGCCCGCCTCGAGCAGCGCGCTGAACATCGTCGGCACGCCGAAGAGGACCGTGGTTTCGGGGAGCCAGCAGAGGGTCGCGGCGGTGTCGAAGCGCGACATCAGGAGGATGCGACCGCCGCGGTGAAGGAGCGGCAGGGTGAAGACGTTCCAGCCGCCGGTGTGGAAGAGCGGCGCGGAGAGCTGGGCGGTGTCGGCGGGGGTGAGTTCCCAGCCGGTCGCGGTCTGGATCGCGTTGGCGAGGAGCA
This sequence comes from Planctomycetota bacterium, assembly GCA_016220045.1. Lineage (GTDB taxonomy): Bacteria > Planctomycetota > MHYJ01 > WSZJ01 > JACPWG01 > JACRIP01. The sequence goes on along the minus strand of JACRIP010000261.1, from coordinate 1,424 downwards.
TGCGCGCCGACAGCATCGCGCCCTTGGGCCGCCCGGTGGTGCCCGAGGTGTAGAGGATGAGGGGGATGTCCTCGGCCTGCGTCGCGGCGGGGCGGAGCGAGGGGGCGTGGCGCGCGGCGTGGGCGAGCGCGTCGGCGAAGGAGACGGCGGCGTCGCAATTCGGGGCGGCTGCCGGGTCTTCGGCGATCAGGAGCGTGGGCGCGGCGTCGGCCACGGCGGCGGCCAGCTCGGGCGCGGCGAGGCGCCAATTGAGCGGGACGAGCGTCCAGCCGCGGCGCCAGCAGGCGAAGAAGGTCAGGAGGTGCAGGATCGAGTTCTTGCCCAGGAGGGCGATGCGGTCGCCGGGCGCCGGGGCGTAGGCGTGCTCCAGCCAGGCTTCGACCCGGCGCGAGGCCTGGTCGAGCCGGCCGTAGGTCCAGCGTTCGCCCGAGTCCGCGTCCACCACCGCCTCGCGCTCCGGCGCGTAGGCGGCCCAGTCGCCGAGGAAGTCCCAGTTCATCGCGTCTCCATCCAGGTAAGGACCTGAGGCCACACGTCGCGCAGCGCCCGGCCCGAGACCGAGAGCCCGATGTGGCCGCAATCGGTTTCCAACGTCGTCGTCAGTCGGCGCGGCAGGCGCTCGGCCGCGGCCAGCGTGCTCGCCGCCGGCACCAGGTGGTCTTTCCTGCCGACCAGGAGCAGCGTCCGGCAGGCGATCTCCTCCAGGCGCGCGAGGTCGTCGCCCAGGCGCACGCCCCCGTTCATGAGCAGATTCTCGCGGTAGAACCAGCGGTGGAACTCGCGGAAGGCGCGTCCCGGGTGGTCGACCACGTCGTTCACCCAGTGTTCCATCGCCATGAAGTGCTCGAGCTCGTCGTCGGAGACGCCGGTCTCCGGCTGGTTCATGCGCTCGAAGAAGCGCAGGTAGCGGACGGGCGTCTCGAAGGGGCGCATCAGCTCGAAGCCCCAGCGGAGGGCGAGGCCGTTGACGTTGCCCGAGCCGTCGCGCAGCAGGTCGCCGTCGAAACCGGGCATGCGCGACCAGACGGTGAGCAGGTCGCAGCGGCCGAAGTCGAGGGGCGCGGCCATGATGATGAGGCGGGCGACGGTTTCGGGGTGGAGCGCGGCGTAGAGCGCGGCGTAGGTGCCCCCCTGGCAATACCCGAGGAGGGTGACGCGCGGGGCGCCGGTCTCGGCGAGGGCGCGGCGGATCGCCGGGTGCACGGTGTCGCGCAGGTAGGATTCGATCGAGCGCTCGGCCTCGCGCGGTCCCGGGTTGCCCCAGTCGAGGAGAAAGACGTCGCGCCCGGAGCGGGTGAGGAACTCGATCAGGGAATGACCCGGGGCGAGGTCGAGGACGTAGGGGCGATTGACCATGGCGTAGAGCAGGAAGACCGGTTCGCGGCCGGGCAGCGCGGCGGGGGAGGGGGCGGCGGGGGAGCGGC
>JACRIP010000012.1 GCA_016220045.1 Planctomycetota bacterium | reverse complement strand
GGCGCCGGCACCCGGCCCGGCGCCCGCGCCCGCGCCGGGTCCCGCACTCGCGCCCGCGCCGCCCGGGTCGCGACCCAGGGCGCGCGTCCCGCTGCCCCCGCCGGAGGAGGGCTCGCGACCGGGCGCCGTCAGCCCGAACTTCTCGATCCGATAGCGGATCTGGTCGCGCGTCATCCCCAGCAGCTCCGCCGACCGCGTCTGGTTCCAGTCGGTCATCTCCAGCGCCTGCACCACCAGGTCCTTCTCGACGTCGTCGAAGTTGATCCCCTCGCGCGGCAACGTGTAGAGCCGGCCCTGGCGTTCGACCGGCACGAACCCCTTGCGGATCTCGACCGGCAGGTCCTCGATCGTCACCAGCTCGTCGGACCCGAGCAGGATCGCCCGTTCGATGGCGTTGCGCAGCTCGCGGATGTTGCCCGGCCAGCCGTATTTCATCATCGCCTCGAGCGCGCGCGGCGTCAGGCCGGTGACGCGGCGGTTCATTTCCTTCGAGTAGTGGCGGATGAAGTGGCCGCCGAGCAGCGAGAGGTCTTCCTTGCGCTCGCGCAGCGGGGGGAGGCGGATGGGCACGATATTGAGGCGGTAGAAGAGGTCCTCGCGGAACTTGCCTTCCTTGATCAGGCGGTCGAGGTCGCGGTGAGTGGCGGCGATGACGCGGGCATCGACGCGGATGTCGACGACGCCGCCGAGGCGCTTGAAGGACTTGTCCTCCAGGAAGCGCAGGAGCTTGGACTGGAGGGAGAGCGGCATGTCGCCGATCTCGTCGAGGAAGACGGTGCCGCCGGCCGCGAGCTCGAAGAGGCCCTGTTTGAGGGCGCGCGCGTCGGTGAAGGCGCCCTTCTCGTGCCCGAAGAGCTCGGACTCGAGCAGCGTTTCCTGGATCGTGGTGCAGGTGATCGTCATGAAGGGGCGCTCGGCGCGCCGGCTCTCGAAGTGAATCGCGCGTGCGACCAGGTCCTTGCCGGTGCCGGATTCGCCGAGCAGGAGCACCGTGGTGGCATCGCTGCGCGCGACGCGCTCGATGAGGCCGACCGCCTCGCGCAACGGTCCGCAGGCGCCGAGGATGTTGCGGATGCCGAAACGCTCCTTCTGCGAGCGGCGGATATCGGTGACTTCGCGCCGCAGGTTGGAGGCTTCGAGCGCGCGGCCCACGGTGATGACCAGCTCGTCCATGTTGAAGGGTTTGGCGACGTAGTCGTAGGCGCCCTGCTTCATGGCCTCGACGGCGACCTCGACGGTGCCGTAGGCGGTCATCATGATGACCGGAACGTCGCCGTTGACCGAGCGGATCTGCTTGAGCAGGCGCAGGCCGTCGGTATCGGGGAGGCGCAGATCGAGCAGCGCCAGGTCGCCTTCGAGGTTCTTCACGTAGTCGAGCGCGGTGGCCCCGTCGCCCGCCTCGAGGGTGGCGTACCCCTCCTTTTTGAGCCGCTCCACCAGGGACCAGCGGATGAGTTTTTCGTCATCGACGATCAGGATGGTTGGTGCGGTCATGTACGCGTCCTCGATTTCGGGAAAGTGAGAGTGACCACGACGCCGCCGCCCTCTGCGTTCTCGACGCGGATGTCGCCGCCGTGGGACTCCAGGATCTTTTTGCAAATGGCGAGTCCGAGGCCGGTGCCGCGGACTTTGGTGGTGAAAAAAGGCCGGAAGAGCTTCTCGATGGCCTCGGGCGAAAGCCCGGGTCCGTGGTCGCGCACGCGCACGGCCATGGCATGCCCGAGGTCCTGACCGGAGATCTCGACGACCCCGCCGGCCGGCATGGCGTGCGACGCGTTGGCGAGCAGGTTGAAGAGCACGTCCTCCACCAGGTGGGCGTCGGCGTCGACCGGCGGCAGGCCCGCCAGGCCCTCGACGCGGAGCGAGAGTCGGGCGAACGCCGGATCGCCGGCGAGGATCGGCGAGATCTTCTCGATGAGGGCCGAAATCTCCAGGGGCACCGGTCGCGGCCGGGTCGGGCGCGCGAAGAGCAGGAGGTCGCGCACGGTGTGGTCGAGGCGTTCCACCTGCGCCAGGACCTCGCCCATGACCTCGCGGTAGGGGTGGCCGGTATCCAGGTTGTCGCGCATGACCTGGATCGCGCCGCTGATGCCCGCGAGCGGGTTCTTGATCTCGTGCGCCACGCTCGCCGCCATTTCGCCGAGCGCCGCGAGCCGGGCCGAATTCACCAGCTCCTGCTGCGTCCGGCGCAGGCTCTCGAGCAACTCGGTGCGCTCGTAGAGGCGGGCTTCCAGCTCCTTGGTGCGCGCGCGCACCCGCACTTCGAGTTCGTCGTTGAGCTTCTGGAGCTGGCGCGTGCGTTCCTCGACGCGCGCCTCGAGCTCCTGGTTGGCGCGCCGCAGTTCCTCGCGCGCGCGTTTGCGTTCCGCGCCCAGGCGGTTCTTCTCGATGAGGATGGCGAAGTGGCCCGCCACCTGCCGGAGCAGGGCGCCGTGCGCCTCGGTATAGACGTTCGGATCGCGGCTGGAGAAGAACATGATGCCGATTGGACGGCCCTGGATCAAGAGCGGAAGCGTGAGGCTGGAGCGCATGCCTTCGCGGACGATGAGGCGGGTGGAGTCGGAGTCGGGTTTGGCGGCGGAGTAGGCTTCGAGGTCGTTGAGGATGCGCGGCCGGCCGCAGCGGACGACTTCCTCGAGCGAAGAGCCGGCGAGGCGGCCGGTGTAGCCGGTGGGCAACTGGATCGGTCCGTCGCAGCGGCAGGCGGTCAGGGTCACGCGCTGCCCGTCGGCCTCCACCAGGGCGATGCCGATGCGGTTGTAGGGGAGGAGCGCGCGCAGGCGCTCGAACGCCACCTCGAGCACCTCCTCAGGTGTATTCCCGAGGTTGATGCGCTCCATGATCGCGTTGAGCAGCAGGAGCGCGCGGGCGTCCGGGGGCGACTCGGCGTCGAGGGTCGGGGGGGGGGAGGGGTCCATGGCTACTCCGTAGGGGGGGCGGGGGGCGGCACGGGTCGAGGATTGTCACACTGTATCGCAGGGATTGTCACATTGCCTCATTGTCCCATTGTCTCATTAGAAACCCTGATGCCACCCGGGCGTAGCGAGGCGAGGCCTGCTCTGGACCTCCGTGCCTTGTAGGGGCGGCCCTTGTGGCCGCCCCGAAGGGCCAACCGGTGCAGGCGTGGGCGCGGTGCCCCTACATCCGGAGCAACCCTCGCGAGCGACGCCCAGGGGGTGACAGGCCGATTCTAGTGTCCTGTCAACGTTGTTGCTTGGGGTCGTTCAATCCGTGGCCCCTCGGGGCGCCTCACGAGGCGCCCCTACGCCGACCGGAAGAATCGATGTTGACAGGACACTGGCGGCTCGCTACGCCCGGGTGGCATCAGGGCTTCTAATGAGACAATGTGACAATGCGGCAATGTGACAATCCGCACTACGGCGAGGTCTCCGTTCCCGCACGGCCGATCGGCAGCAACACCCTCATCACGGTTCCTTTTCCTTCCGCGCTCTCGAAGCTGATCCGTCCGCCGTGGCCCTGCACGATTTCCTTGCAGATCGCGAGGCCGAGGCCGGTGCCGCCGTGTTTGCGCCGGGTCGAGCCGTCGTACTGCCAGAAGCGTTCGAAGACGCGCCCGTGCGCCTCGGCCGGGATGCCGCAGCCGGTGTCGCGGACTTCGATCCGGTACATGCCGGACTCGTCGCGCGCGACCGCGGTGGCGATCGTGCCGCCCTCCGGCGTGAACTTGACCGCGTTCGACAGCAGGTTGATGAAGACGCGGTTGAGCTTGTCGCGGTCGGCGAAGATCGAACAGGCGTCCGGCGGGACCGCCTCCTCGAAGCGCAGGCGTTTCTCCTCCAGCCGCGGGCGCAAGAGGACGGCGGCGGCGTGGACGGCGTCGCGCAGGTCGAAGGCGCCGATGTGGAAGGTGGATTTGCCCGACTGCAGGCGCGAAAACTCGAGCAGTTCGTTGATCAGGTCGAGGAGGCGGATCACGTTGCGGCCGGCGATCTGGAGCCCCTCGGCCTGCTTCGCGTTGATCGGGCCGAGCCGGCCCTCCAGGATCATCTCGCTGTACCCCTGGATCGAAACCAGGGGCGTGCGCAGCTCGTGGCTTACGTTCGCCAGGAACTCGCTCTTCAGCCGGTCCAGGCCCTTCAGCTCCGCGTTGGCCGCCGCGAGCAGGCGCAGGTGCTCTTCCAGGTCCGCGATCAGCCCGGCGATCTTCTGGTCCTTCTGCCGGCGCACGCTGCCCATCGCGCCGAAGACCACCGCGAAGAGGAGCGGGTGGGCGAGGAAGAGGAAATGGAGCGGGTGTTCCCGGAATACGGCGAAAACCTGAATCATGGTCACGGGCAGGTCGCGGGCGAGGAGGTCGATGCCGAGGGAGAAGAGCGGGATGGGCAGGCCCCAGAGGACCCCGAACCACAGGTAGGTATTGTGCCGGAGCGAACGCGTGAACGGGTCGCGAAGCGCCGCGAAGAACTCGCGGACGATCGTGGAGGAGGGGCCGCCGAGGAGCGGCTGGATGCGCTCCCGGACCGGGCGGAGGTCCTCGCCGGGCGGGGAGGAGGCGGCGAGCGCCGTCACGTGCGCTCCTCGGGAATGTGGGCGGGCGGACGCGCCAGCGCCGTGCGCACGTTTTCGAGCAGGACGTTCGGCTTGAACGGCTTGTACATGAAAAGCTGTACGTCGAAGAGGCTGGAGAGGAATTCCTCCGAGTAGGTGAAGGTGTCGAGCGCCGTCAGCACGATGATCGGGATCGACCGGGAGCGCCCCCCGTGGGACAGCTCGCGGCAGAAGTCGAAGCCGTCCATTTCGGGCATCGACAGGTCGAGCAGGATCAGGTCCGGGGTTTCGGTCTCCAGGAGCGCGAGCGCGGCCTTGCCCCCGTCTGCGGTAAGGGCCCGATAGCCTTCCGCCTCCAGGAGCGCCGCGAGCAGCGTCCGCGTGTCCGCATCGTCGTCGATCGCCAGGATCGTCTTGGTCATTTCCGTTTCCTCCACGGCGCGGGGTCCGGCCCCGCTACCGGCTCAGCTCCTGCGCCACGCGTACCCGGTTCTTGCCGTCCGCCTTGGCTCGGTACATCGCCCGATCGGACGCCGCAATCAGTTCCGCGCGCGTCAGCCCGTCTTCCGGGTAGGTCGCGAGGCCGATCGACAGCGTCGGGTGCACCCGCTGCCCCGACCAGGGGAGCAGGAAATCGTGCTGCGCCACGCGCTCGCGCAGGCGCTCCGCCGCCTCGCGCGCGTGCTCCGCGCCGAGCTGCGGCACGACGATCAGGAATTCGTCGCCCCCGTAGCGGCCGGCCACGTCGTACGGCCGCACCGCGCGCTGGATCAGCTCCGCCAGGTCCATCAGCACCCGGTCCCCGGCCAGGTGCCCGTGCACGTCGTTGATCGGCTTCAGGTTGTCCAGGTCGATCATCAGGCAGCAGAGCGGCAGGTGCGCGCGCCGCGCCCGCTCGATCTCCAGCGCCAAATGCTCCAGGATGTGCCCGTGATTCAGGAGCCCGGTCAGGCTGTCGTGGCTCGCCAGCCGATTCAGGCGCTCGAAAAGCTGCGTCAGGCGCACGTTGCGCTCGCGCGCCAGCGTCCCGATCAGGCCGAAGACCCACGCGAACAGCAGCGGATGCGCCAGAAACAGGAGCTGGATCGGGTGCTCCCGCAGCACCGACCCCACCGCCGCCGCCGTCGCCGGCAGCCCGCGCAGCCACAACTCCAGGCCGAGCGTCACCAGCGGGATCGGCAGCCCGAACAGCAGCCCGAAGCGCACATACGGATTCGCGATCGGGCGGTACGTGTACGGCCGCAGGGCCGCTCGCAGCAACACGCGTACGTTCATGCGTGCGGCAGGTCGCGGTGTCGCTCCGGTCGCTGATTCCTCGCTCATGACGCCCCCCTTCCTACGTGGTTGGAAAGGGTTCAAGGCAAAGCTCGTACCGCCGCCCAGGCCGGTCCCCGCGCCCACGCCCCGCGGAGTGGCGCTGGCGCGCGACCGCGTCCTCCTCCGGGTCGGACGGCTCGCCTCCAAAAGGCCTTGCGCCGCGTCCCTGGCCTGCCTATGCTAACCACGTCCGTGCGCCGGGGCACCCCTGCGCACTGCCACCGCGTACGGCGAATTCGGGGATTCAGACCGATCCGGCGGGGACAACCGCGGGTTTTTCCCTGCCCCGCCGAGGGCGATTGTGAAAAATTCCCCGCGCTCTCACGCACTCCTGCCCGCCGGGTGGAGGGTGAGGACGGTGCCCGGGGAACGACCGTAGTCAGTGGAGCTATTTTGGCTACACGAGGAAACTTCCGGCGACCTGGGAAAATCTCCGCCGAGTTCCGGGGCGAGCGGGGGAGTGTCCGGTCGCGGGGACGACGCGGAGCGGCCGGGCCGGGGTGAGTCGGGGCGCGGCCGAAAGGACGTGCAACCGCGCGGGCGGTAGGCGCGCCGGGCGGCGGCCGCGCGCGGGGCCGCCGGTCCGGGCTCCGGCGGCGGCGTCGTCCCCGCCCCGGGTACGGTACTTGCAATGCGGCGTCGCGACATCATCCATTCACCACGCATAGGAGATTGCCATGCGCCTACCGTTCGGAACCGCGCTCTGTGGGTTGGCCGTGACCGGCCTGCTCGGCTGGCTGCACTCGGAGGTCAAGGCGGAGCCGGAGAAGCCCGCGCACAACTACGTCGGCGTGGACAAGTGCAAGGTCTGCCACAAGTCCGAGGCCAAGGGCAACCAGCACGGCAAGTGGCTGGAGAGCAAACACAGCAAGGCCTATGCGACGCTGGCGAGCGAAGAGTCCAAGAAGGTGGCGAAGGAGAAGGGGATTGCGGACCCCCAGAAGGCGCCGGAATGCCTGCGCTGCCACACCACGGCCTTCGGCGTCGCCGCGGAGGCCCTGGGCGAGAAGTTCAAGGTCGAAGAGGGCGTGCAGTGCGAGGCCTGCCACGGGCCGGGCGCGGACTATCAGAAGAAAGAGATCATGAAGGACGTGGAGAAGGCCAAGGCCGCGGGCATGACCCTGCCCGACGAGAAGGTGTGCACCAAGTGCCACAACAAGGACAGCCCCTTCTACAAGGAATTCGACTTCAAGAAGTTCGCCGAGAAGATTGCGCACCCGAACCCCAACAAGGGGAAGGGCGGCGACGAGACGGAGTAGCCGGGACGAGCGGGGCCGCCCCGGGTTCGCTTCCGGCGGACCGTGGGGCGGCCTGCGCCCAGGCGAACGCGGGCCCTTTGGGGTAAGGTGTGGTGTCGCTGGTCTCCACCGGGGTGTCGAGCATGCGCATGAATCTGCTCGTGGCGGGGGTGAGTCACAAGACGGCGCCGGTCGAGATCCGGGAAGCGCTCGCGGTCTCGCGGGAGCATTTCGGCGCGGTGCTGGACGAGTTGGCGGGCCTGCCGGGCGTGCGCGAGGTCGCGCTCCTGTCCACCTGCAATCGGGTGGAGGTCTACGCGGCCGTGGATCAGGCGATTCCCGCAGACGCCTTGCTGGCCCCGTTGCGCGGGGAGCGCGCCTGGCGGCTGCCCGCGGGCTCGATCGAGCGGCACACCTTCTTTCACGAAGGGGCGGAAGCGGCGCGCCATCTTTTCCGGGTCGCCTCCGGCCTGGACTCCCTGATCGTGGGGGAGTGCCAGATCCTCGGCCAGGTCAAGGAGGCCTACGAGGCGGCGAAGGAGGCGGGGCGCACCGGGACGCTGCTCAACATCCTCTTCCAGAAGGCGCTGCACGCGGCGAAAGCGGTGCATGCCGAGACCGGGGTCTCTCAGGGGAAGTCCTCGGTCGCATCGGTGGCGCTCGACTTCATGGGCAAGGTGTTCGCCACGCTCGATCGCAAGACGGTGCTCCTGGTGGGCGCCGGGCAGACGGCGGAGCTGGCGCTGGCGCGGCTGCGGCGCTACGAAGGCGTGCGCGTGATGGTCGCCAACCGGTGCCTGGAGAAGGCGCGCAAGCTGGCGGCGCAGGTGGGCGGGGAGGCCTTCCCGCTCCGGGATTTGCCTGAGGTCCTGCACCAGGCGGACATCGCGATCTTCGCGACCGCGTCCGAGCGTCCGCTGGTCGGGCTGCTGGACGTGGTCGATGCGTTGCACCGGCGCTCGGGCGCGCCGCTCTGCCTGCTCGACCTGTCGGTCCCGCGCAACGTCGATCCGCTGGTGGCCAATCTGCCGAACGCCTATCTCTTCGACCTGGACGACCTGCAGGAGGTGGTGGCGGCGGCGCAGGTCGCGCGCAAGGGCGAGGCGGAGGCCGGGCGGCGTTGCCTGGACGAGGAATTCGCGGGCGCGTGGCCGGATCTCGCGGATCGGCTGGAGCGGGGTGGGCGCGCGACGCCGCGCGTCGTCGGCGGACGGGTGGCGGCGGGCGCGCGCGTGGCCGTGGCGGCGGGGTAGGGGCGGCGGGCGAGGCAGGCGGGGAGCGCGGTCGGCTTGCGGCCGGCGATGCCGCCGGAGGAGGCGGTCGCGAAAGTCTGAGCCGGGCGTGGGCGCCTCGATCCGGAGCTCGGAGGGGGACCACGGGACTCCGACGCCGGAAAGCTCGCGGCGCAGGCCGGAAGGCCTGCGCCACAAGGGTTCCGCGCACATCAAGGTTGACTTCGAGAGGTCTTCGGCAATTGTGGTGCAGGCCTTCCGGCCTGCACCGAAGGGCCAGTTGTCGCGGCCTTTTGCGACAGCCTCTTCAGGCGGAGCGCCTCCGCGCGGGCTCAGGAAACTACCCTGTCGTCGCGGCGGGGTGCGGTCGGCGCGCCGTCTCCACCGGTCGCGGTAGCGCCGCTGGCGTAGACCACGTCTTCCACCGCTCGCGCTCCCGCATCCCCATCCACACTGACCACTGACCACCGTCCACTGACCACCGTCCACTGACCACCGTCCACCGTCCACCGCCGATTTCCTTTCCCGGCCCACAATATTCCGGCTATTCTCCCGTTCATCCTCGCAGAGCGGCCGGGTCTCCGGCTGCGCGTCCGCCCCATGGTGGAACTTTCCGGAGGTGGTCATGAACTCGTTCCGTCCCCGCTGGGCCCTGACCGGAGCAGCCTTGCTTGCGGCCCTGTTCAGCGCGCCCGCGCCCGCGCGTGCCGTCGATCCGGCGGACGAATTTTCGGCGCTGGACGCCAACGGCAACGGCGTCCTGGAGCGCGAGGAATTCCTGCCGCCGCCGCCCCCGCGGCCGGGCGGCGACCGGGGTGGGGAGCGCGGCGGCGACCGGGGCCCGCAGGCGCGCCCGCACGATGGACCGTCGGGCGGTCCCCACGGCGGGCCTCCCCCGGGCGGACCGGGTGGACCGGGTGGGCCCGGCGGCCCTCCGGGTGGCCCGCATGCCGGACCTCCGGGCGGCCCGCACGGCGGCCCCCCGGGCATGCCCCCAGGTCATCCCCCGATCCCGCCTCCGTTTGATCCGGCGCAGGACCTGATCGAGACCCTCAAGGCGCTGGCGAAGCGCATGATGGAGAGCGGGCACCACGAGGAGATGCAGCACGTGGTGCACAAGCTGGTGGAGGCGCAGGTGCGGGTGGCGGCCTCGCGCATTCTGGAGCGCAACGGGCAGTACCGCGAGGCGGTGCAGGAGCTGCACGCGATCCTGGCGCCTGGACCCGGCGAGCGGGCGCACGGCCCCGGCGGCCCCGGTGGGCCGGGCGGCCCAGGCGGGCCGGGTGGGCCGGAAGGGCGCGCGCAGGCGCTGCGCGAGCGCGCGAACCAGTTGGAGCGCCAGAT
>JACRIP010000264.1 GCA_016220045.1 Planctomycetota bacterium | reverse complement strand
GTGGGGGGGGGCGCACCCCTGGGCCCGCCCCGGGGTGGCACGGGGGGCGACTCGCGTCGTAGCGCTAATCGAATTCCGGCTTCTTCTGATTCGCCTTCCACCACTCCTCCCAGTCGGCGGCGAAGCGGCCGGCGTCGCCGGAATCGTCCTGGGGCTTTATCGTTCTGCAGCCGGTGACCCGGGGCAGGAGGGCGGACAGCACCTGCCACGCCTTGACCACCGGGTCGGAGGCGTAGCTGTGGGCGAGCTTCTGCAGGGCGCGCAAAACGGCCGAGATCACGTCGCGGTTCGCGGCCTTCTCGCAGTGCTGGGCGGCGGCGAGCATGACATCGGCGTTGTCCACGTCGAGCCCGGCGGCGAAGGAGGGGGCCGCGTCGCGCCGGCCGGTCAGGGCGAGGCCGGAGTACAGGGCGCGCAGATCTTCGATCTCGGCGTCGTAGGCCGGCGTGCCGCGGTCCTTCTTGGGGTCGAGCGCGGCGGCGCGGACGAGCGCGGTCTTGACCGCGGCGTTGAGCACGGCCGCGGCGGACCTGGGCTCCTGGGTTTCCCCGAGCAGGCGGGCGGCCCGCCGGCGCACGCCCCGGTCGGAATCGCGCAGGGCCGCGGCCATCTTGGTGGCGGCCGCGGCGGAGCGGTGGTTGTCGTGGCCGAGGTTGATCTTCGCCAGCTCTTCGAGCGCGGCCGTGCGCTGCTCCGGCCGCTTGTCGGAGAAGGCCGCGGTGAAGGCGGCGAGCGCGTCGGTTTCGGCGTTCTTGTGCGGGCGGCAGAGGGCCTGGTCGGTGCAGGCGGCGCAGTCCGCGGCGGCGGCGGCGCGCGGCGCGGCGGCGACGGCAACGGCGAGAAGGGCGCAGGACAGCATCAGCGCGCGCGCGGACGGGTGCCGGGCCGCGCTGGTCGCGCCGGCTTGGTCGCGGGGGCGGAGGAGGCTCGGCATGAGGGTCTCCGGTGAAGGCCAGGGCGCGGGAGAACCGCGGATGCTAGGGCAGCATCGCCGCCAAGTCAAGCAGGATCGCTTGACCGCGATCGCCGGGAGGGGATAGGATGCAGCGGTGCCGCGTGCCGGCGCGTCCGCAACGGCGGCCGCGCGCGCAGGCCCCCCGTGGAGGCGATCATGACGAACCCGGACCCGGCGTGGCGGGAGGCGCGGCTCTCGAGCGGCGAGACCCTGGGCGCGGCGGCGGCGCAGCAGCGCGTGCTGCTGGTCTTCCTGCGCCACTCGGGCTGAATCTTCTGCAGCGAGGCGTTGGCCGACCTGTCCCGGTTGCGGGGCGGGCTGGAGTCGCGGAAGGTGCGGGTGGTCCTCGTCCATCAAACACCCGAGGACGTGGGCGACGCGATCACGGAGCACCACGGCGTGGCCGACTGGGCGCGGATCAGCGATCCGGGGCGGGCGCTCTACCGGGCGTTCGGGCTGGAGAAAGGGGGGCTGCTGTCGGTGCTGGGGCCGAAGTCCCTGCTGCGCGGGGCCGGGGCGTTTTTCGGCGGCGGGCACCGGCAAGGGGGCTTGCAGGGGGATGCGCTGCAGATGCCGGGGGTGTTCGTGCTCGCAGGGGAGCGGGTGACGGGGGAATTCCGGCACGCGAGCGTGGCCGACCGGCCGGACTACCTGGCGCTGGTGGATGGGGCGGGGGCCTGATCCGAGGGGGCGGCGCGGGCCCCATCAATCCAGCATGCACTCCAGCTCGATCTCGTCGCGCAGCGGGATGCCGTTCGCCCCGAGCAGCGGGAGCGCCTTGAGGTGGCGCTCGCGGTAGCGGTCGAGCATCCGGCGATGAATGGAGACCAGGACGAAGCCGCGGCGCTGATAGAAGCGCAAGGCGCGCAGGTTGTCGTTGCCGGTGGTCAGGAAGACGCGCCGGCAGCCGCGTCGGCGCGCCTCGGCGATCCCCGCCTCGACCAGGGCCTCGCCGATGCCGCAGTCTTCCCGGTCGCTGCTGAGCGTCACGAACTCGCAGGTGGCGCTTTCGATGTGCAGCGTGATCAGGCCGGCCGCGCGCCCCTCGTGCCGCGCAACGAAGCCGGGGAGCCGGTCCGCTTCCAGGCGCCGGCCGCGGGACCAGATCGAGCTGGATAGCCAGTGCTGCTTGAGCGTCGCCTGCACATAGGGAAGATCCCCGGGCTGTACCGGCTCGATGCCGATCGCGCGCTGCCCGCGAATCCAGGCGAGTACGGTGGCTGCATTCCCTTCCGGCGGGTACACCGGATACCAGACCTTGCGGATGCGCGCGCGCGCCGGCCGCGCCGGATCCGGGCCGGGGGCGCCGGGGCGGCCGCCGCCGACCGGGTCCGCGCCGACGGGCGACTCCGGCTCGGCGAAGAACGCCAGGCGCTTGAGCAGCGTGCTCGGGCCGCCGCTCTCGACCGGGAATTCGAAGGTCGGCAGGTGCAGCGACCGCGTCAGGGAGAGCGCCGCGTCGCTGAGGAACTCGAACGGAACGTGGTTGCGCTCCTTGAACTCCCGCTGATGCTCGGTCGTGTTCGTACTGACGCCGAAGACGCGCACGCCGAGCGCGATGAACTCCGCGGCGAGGTCGCGGAAGCCGCAGGACTGGGGCGTGCACCCGCGCGCGCCGGGAATCGATTCCCAGGTCTCGCCCGCGAAACCGAGCGCGGGCGGCTGGCCCGGGATGCCGGTCCGCGGGTAGAAAAAGAAGATGGTCGGTCCGCCGAGGCGATGGAGACCGACGCGGGCGCCGTCGGTCGCCGGCAAGTCAAGGGCGGGCAGGAGCGCGCGCGCCAAGTGGAGGGCGGCGCCGTCGTCGGCCGGGACCGGCAGCCCGGGCGGCAGCCGGTGGGGATCGTGGCCGGCGGGGTCGGACGCGGGGGATTCCGGGGGGGCGGGTGCTTCGGACATGGCTCCGGTATACCG